>JAHEGS010000038.1 GCA_024645005.1 Bacteroidota bacterium | reverse complement strand
TGGACATTCTCTTTTTTCATCGAAATTGCATTTCCCATCGAACATGAACCATTAAACTCACCCCCATTTTCTAAAATAAGTTTCGAAGTATTTATATCACCATCTACTTTCCCTGTACCCTTTATGAGTAAAAGATCACTAACATTTACATCTCCAACTGCTTTACCGCTAATGTCACAATCCTTGGCTTTTATGGTTCCCACAATTTGACCGGCAACCCCAATTATACACCTACCTTCTGTGGTCACATTACCCTTCACCTCTCCGTCAATTCTTAAATCACCTTTAGATTTTAAGTCTCCTTCCAATTTAGTACCTTCACTAAGCACATTAATGTTTGCAGTTGTTGTTGCTGATGATTTGTCTTTTTGTCCTAACATTTTTTTTAAATTTAAAAATTTAAATAACTAAATGGATTCACTGCCAAGCCGTTTTTCCATAATTCAAAATGAAGATGCGGTCCTGAGGATAACTCTCCAGTATTACCCACCAATGCAACAGCATCTCCAGCACTTACGAATGTACCCGTTTTTTTCAAAAGAACAGCATTGTGCTTGTAAACTGATATAAAATTATTCGAGTGTTGTAGAATTAGGGTATGTCCACCCTTCGAGGTCCACCCACTATAAATAACGGTCCCATTTTGAATTGCTTTAATTACCTCTTTACTTTTAGCAGCAATATCAACACCCAAGTGATTCCTTTGAATATTGAAACTATCTGTGATTACACCGCTAACTGGTATAAAAAAACTGTAATCTTGTTTTGTTTTTGGGGAGTTTTGTAGAGCAATTCTTGATGGTTTACTTTCTTCAGTAACCTCAACTTGAGTCGCTTCAATATCATTGCTTGCAACATCCATGGACAGCTCATCCCCAGAAAGAACTGAACCCAGAACTTCAGATTGGAGTTTAATCTGTTCCAAATAAATTTCCAATGAATCAATTTTTTGAATCATTTTATATTGTTCTTGACTACTGTATTTTGCACTTTTAGTAGGGAAAATATAATTTAGTGGAGTATATGCCAAAAGAAAATAGACAAACGACCCGACCAACAAAAACCCTCCGCATATTATAAGAACCAAATTGAGAGGTTCCAAAACAATAGATACCTTTTCTTCCAAATTATCGTCTCGTCTTAAGATCAATCGATATCGATTTTTGAACTTATTTGCTATTTTTCTGCGGAAAGAACCCAAATTAATTAAATGATTGCGACGTTTTTAAAATATTTTTGTTGCCTAAAGAGTTAGACCAATGCAAAGTTAACCAGATTATCAAAATTGAGGAGAATTAAATACATACTCATAATTGCTTTTTTAGGCACATTCTATGAATCCAATGCACAGGCACAAAAAGACTCATGGATCAAGACAAGCTGGAACAATATGGTCGCTCATTACAATATCTACTTTAATGCTCAACAAAAGCTTGAATCATGTATATCTAGACTTGCTGACAAACAAAAGGATGATTTCAATTCAATAATTGATGTATTCCCCTATGGTTCGGAGAAAGAAGCAAAAAGCATAAAAGAGCCTTTAGAAGTTGCTATGAAAAAAGCATCCAAGGTGATTCAAAACAAACCCAACAGCAAATGGGTTGATGATGCATACTTCTTAATTGGACAAACCCAGTTTTTTGGAATGGACTTCTATTCCTCCATTGAAACATTTCAGTTTGTAAACAATAGCTTTAAAGATGAAAAGACTAAAGCACTCAGTCAACTCTGGTTAATGAAGTCATACATTCAACAAAAAAAATATGACGATGCCGAAGCAATCTATGGAGTACTAAAAAATGCCCCCATCAAGTATCCTGATTTCAAAACACAACTAAACTTAGCTGCTGGTGATTTAATGGTTAAGCAAAATAAATTGTCTGAAGCCGTCACTTTGTTAAATGATGGACTATCTAAACTCAGAGACAAAAGACTTAGATATCGAACTCACTTTGTTTTAGGGCAAATTCACTTGAAACTTAATGAGTATGAAAAAGCCAATGTAAATTTCATCAAAGTCCTGAAGCTTAATGCTCCTTACCAGTATGTTTTTCAAGCCAACTTGGGTATGGCTAAATCTACTGCAAGCAGTAATGGGCAAGGTGCTCAAAAAACACGAAAGTACCTAAAAAGAATGCTTGACGATGATAAAAACAAAGACTACTTTGATCAAATCTATTATGAGTTAGCTAAGCTAGAATTTCAATTAGAGAACGAATCCGATGGGCTTTTCTACATGAAAAAATCAGCTAAAAACTCCTCTAATAATCAAATTCAAAAAACAAAAACATACTTATTTTTAGCAGATTACTATTTCAATAATCGCCAATACCCGGCCGCACAGGCATACTATGACAGTACAATTGCTGAAATCCCTCAAGACTATCCAGAAGTGGAGAGCATCAAGGCGAAACATGCTGTTCTCTCAAGATTGATTGAGAATATTGAGACCATCAAAGAACAAGACAGTTTATTAGCATTGAGTTATTTGGATCGAGCAGAATTAGACAAAAAAATCAATAAGCTAGTTGAAGAGATTAAAGAAAAAGAGCTTTTGGCCGCAGAAGAAGAAGCTCTTCGTCGTGACCAAGCAATGCTCAATAATAACTCAGGTGGCTCTATGCCTACCCCAAACAATACAGGAGGGGTTTGGTATTTTTATAACACATCTTCAGTAGCTAGAGGCACAAACGACTTCAATCGATTATGGGGTAGCAGACCATATGGAGACTTTTGGAGGTACCTCAATAAAAGTTCAATGAGTAATGTTCTTAACGGAAGTGATGAGTCAACAACATACAAAGAGTTTGTCCCAGATATAGATACATACAACAGTTCTCAAGACGAAGAACAAACAAAAGCCCTCAAAGATGTATCCAATGACCTAAAAAAATATTACGTCGATATACCCTTTAGTGCTACTGCTCAACTGATTGCTAAGAAAAAAATTCAAACAGCCTATCTGGACATCGGTAAGGTATATTTTGAGGATTTAAAAGAGGATCAAAAAGCAAAGATTAATTTCTCTTCACTGATTGAAAAATATCCTAAAACAGAATACAAGCCAGAGGTCCTTTTTTATCTTACCAAAATATCCCTCAACATCGGTGATACACTGAAAGCAAACCAGTTATCAAAACAAATTTCTGATGAATTCCCCGAAACTATTTACAATCAAGTACTCAACAATAAAGAAATACCTGAAGATAATAGCGAAACTGAAGTACTGCGTATATATCGGGATATGTATTTAGCACTTCAAGAAGAAAACTACAATAAAATTTTTCAGCTCAAAAATAGTATTGATAAGAATCATGCAGGAAATTCTATTCAAGACAAAATAGATTATCTATTTGCACAGGCAATTGGCAAAACTCAAGGAAGGGATGCATACATCACCGAACTAGAAAATATGAAGGAAACATATCAAGGTAGTTCAATCGGTGAGTTATCATCATACACGCTTAGGTTGCTTCAAAAACCTGAAGAACAAGCTACCAAATCAAAGTTGTTTGATGATGATTTTGATGATGTATTTTACTATGTAATCACAGGGAAAACTGCAGCTGAAAAACAAGTAGAAATTAAAATAAATGAATTTAACAAGAAAGCAATAGGAAATATACCACTTAAGGTGTCTAGCTTAATTTTTGGAGACCGATCCTTATTTTATATCAAACAATTTAGTGTAAAATCCCTTGCTGTAAGTTATCATAAAGAAGTAAAATCAGACAAACAATTTCTTTTGGATGCGGGTCTATCGAACATAAGATACTACCCTATTACAGAAAAGAACTTTAGAAAACTGATAAGTAATAAGAAAGAAGTTGAATACATTGATCAATTTAAATCTACATTTGTTCAGTAGGGTATGTCTAAAAAAAATCCAAAAACTAAACAAATCCAATTAATTCCATTGCTATGGAAGGGTTTTGCTGCCTTCATTATCATTGTATTTCTATTTTTAACTAGTGTCAAAATTGGCCTTTGGGGCAAACTTCCAGAAACTACAGAATTAGAAAATCCAGAAACGAAACTAGCATCAGAAGTATATGCAAATAACGGAGACATATTAGGTAAAATCTTCTATCAAGAAAACAGAACAAACAGTAAGTTTGAAGATATTCCAAGCTACCTAAAAGAAGCTCTTATTGCAACCGAAGATGAGCGGTTTTTTAATCATAGTGGAATAGATGGTAAAGCTCTTGTAAGGGCGGTATCACGTTTGGGAAAAGATGGAGGAGGAAGTACAATCACACAGCAATTAGCAAAAAATCTATTTCACCGAGAGGCTATATCTAAGACCAATCGTATCATTCAAAAATTTAAAGAATGGATACTTGCCATTCAAATTGAAAAAAGATATACAAAAGATGAAATTATTCTGATGTATTTCAACACGGTTCCCTATGGTAATAGCTATGGTATAAAATCAGCCGCTAAAACTTATTTTAATAAAAATACGAATGACCTTAAAATTGAAGAAGCTGCCGTTCTTGTTGGAATGCTCAAAGCTAATACAACCTATAATCCTATTCGAAACCCAACCAAATCGCGGAAACGAAGAAATGTTGTTTTATTTCAAATGTTAAAAAATGACTATCTCAATCAAAATGAATATGATAGTCTCAAAGTTTTACCATTAAACACGGATTATAACTTTATTGATCATAACACCGGTATCGCTACCTATTTTCGTTCATACTTGAATCAATGGCTTAAAGCTTGGACCAAAACCTATGCAGCAGAAACAGGTGTTAAATACAATATTTATGATGATGGTTTAAAAATATATACAACAATTGACCCCAAACTTCAAGCATTTGCTGAATCAGCTGTTTCTAGGCATATGGCTAAACTCCAGGAGCAATTTTGGAATGAGACCAAAAGAAGAAAAAGAGATCCTTGGTATGCTGAGAATAAGTACGGGAATTCCGTTTATGATCCGACCTATCCTGATCGAATGATTAAACGATCACATCGCTATCGTAGTTTAAAGAAAAAATACTCTGATACTGACTCTATCAATTATTATTTAAATCTACCTGTTCGAACAAAACTTTTCTCTTGGAATGGTGAAATTGATACGGTAATTAGTCCTCTTGATTCATTAAAATACACCAAACAAATTCTTCATACTGGCTTCATGAGTTTTGAGCCTCAAACTGGTCATATTAAAGCCTGGGTTGGTGGAATCAATCACAAGTATTTCCAATATGACCATGTAAATAAAAAATCTACGAGACAAGTGGGTTCGACCTTTAAACCACTGGTTTATGCTAGAGGATTGGATGATGACAAACTAGAACCTTGCGAAATTGAGAGTACGGGTCCAGTTATAGTAGAATATGGCAATGGAAAAGAATGGTCACCATCAAACTCTAGTAAGGTTCCTGAAACTGTAACGTTTTATGAAGGTCTTCAGAAATCCATAAATACTGTAACAGCTCGTGTTATGAAAAGGCTAGGTCCAAATAGTGCTGCTATTGTCAAACAAACAGCGAGTAAAATGGGGATCGATGACAGCAAATTTGAACCCTACCCATCCATATGTCTCGGGACTATGGATATATCGGTCTTTGAGATGGTCAGTGCATATGGAACCTTTGTAAACAAGGGCACCTGGGTTGAACCAATTTTTATAACTAAAATCGAGGATAAAAATGGCAATGTACTCGCTGAATTTACTCCTAAAAAGGACGAAGCCCTCAGAAAACAAACGGCTTACACTATCTGTAAAATGCTTGAAAAGGTAACCATGGCAGGAGGAACAGCCTCACGTTTAAGAAGAAATTATAAGCTTCCAACAAATATTGCTATTGGAGGAAAAACGGGAACTACTCAAAATAATTCTGATGGTTGGTTCATGGGGATTACTCCTAATTTAGTTAGCGGATGTTGGGTTGGTGCTGAAGAACGAAATGTCCATTTTAGTAGTACCACATATGGTCAAGGTGCAAATATGGCTTTACCCATTTTTGGAGACTTCATGGAACAAGTCTTTTCTGATGAAACGATTAAACTTGGACGAGGAGAGTTCTCAATATCTGAGGAATCTATTTCTATTGAGCTTGACTGTCAAAACTATGATAGTCTACAAAGTTCTCAGAACAATCCAGATTTTAATGAAATTCAAGATGAGCTATTTTAATTGCTATCTTCCTATTTTGTAATCTTTGATATTTTTTCAGATCTACTTCGATTTCCAACAGACACAGTAACTACATATATATTATCTTGGAAATCAGAGATATCTAATGTTGTTATATGCTCAATATCTGTGGGGGTTGAAGAAGTTAGAATTAGTCTACCTAGCATATCAAATACCTCAATCTCTGCATCACCATCATTAAGCTCTGGTATAAGAATGTTAACCCTACCTGATGTTGGATTAGGAAATATTTCAAAATCTTGAGCAAACTCTATTGGAGCCTCTTGAACATCCATCTGACCAACAATAAAATTCATCCTAAACTCTTTTCCAAAATCGGATGCAAAAGCATAAACTCCACCAGATTGTTTGAAGACTCTAAATGAACCATTTGCTCTAGCAGTTTGACCTGTTTGACGATACACCCACCAATCTAATCCATCTTGATTATCATCAGTAAGAAGTATTTCATAGCAACCGTTAGGAAGCGTTATCTCTTCAATAAATGCTTTGTTTGGTTCAAAATCAGATTTTTGCCAAACAACCTCTCCTTTCTCATTGGTAATCGTCAATTCATTTTCCTGAGGATATCCATTCGTTCGAAGCATAATTCTAAAAGGCTCCCATCTTGGTGCCAGATCAAACGAACTTATATACCTGTCATTCTCTCTATTCTCATCAGCATACCTTTGATTTGGTGCTACCAACTCTGCAACAAATTGATTTGTACCCATAGACACTCCATCCCAATATGCAGAGGGAAGATAAACCGTATCCATTTCTTCAAAAGCCAAATTTCCAGTCCATGTTTCCGTTCTCATTTTTCCATCTAATGCTCCATATCTGATCTTAGTAGACGTCAATGGCGTATGTGCATTATTTTTAATAACAACGATTACTTGACCACAGGATGGATTGTAATTGATGAACTCACTAAAAGTAGAAGGAGCCATAATCGTATTTATTTCTGCATCAAACGTATAATTATCTGCTCCATAAAAAAACACAGTACTGGATATGTTATGACTACTGTTACCACCTCCCTCTTGATTAACATAAGACTCAATATCCATATCCAATTCTATTGAATCACTAATTAAAAATGGAGTCAATTCCCAACGTTGTTCGTGGACCTTATCTCCAGGGCACCAATTAGCCCTAGAATACAGATAAGTGCCTCCTTGGGGTCTTACAGGCACTGCACCGCAGTCTTCTCTCCACATTCGATGTGTGAACTTTTGTTCACCATTCACTTTAAAGTAATAATCTTTATCACAAAACTCACCGCAATTAGTACCAGAATTGTTACCATGACCAGTCACTAAAACTTTTGCTATAGCAGACTTTGTTCCATTTGGAATTTCCATTTTTCTTGAAGGAATAATATCTCGTTCATATTGTTCAGAACTTACATATCTTCCTCCCCTAGTGTATAAGTTTTTTATAGCAATTACGGGACGCTGGGGTGCACCCTTTATAAACTCAAAACGAATATCTGCACTAAAACCAGCTGACCAACCATTGTATTTAGCCCTTATAATCACACTATCTTTCAAAAGACTTGCATAATCAGTAACATCATACCTAAAAGTATGATTCCAACTACTATCAAAACCTTGATTACCGTAGGATGGATTTCTAAAATTCATATAAGAACCATAAGGTGTGATAAATCTACCCAATTCATATGGCTCCAAAACATCAAAAACCCTCCATGTGGTATCAACAACCAATGGAGATAATGATACAGTATCTAATTTAGTTACAGTGCTATCTATCTTTCCTGTATTGTGCATAATCTGGGTTAGAACATCATAATCCCAATCACTACAACCACCATCAGCACAACCTAGTGTGAAATACATATATATCTTTCGATATTCTGAACCCTCAGTTGGAAAATAAACTTTATTATCATAATTCCCATGTCGATTCATTTGTGTACTTTCATGAGCATATACTTGAATCGTATCTTCAGCATAAGATAAGAGAGTTGATACTAAAATTGTTAACAGAACATATAAAAATTTGTATTTCATGGGCTTAAGAATAGATTTACAAATATACGAAGGTTTCAGGTATGATTTAATCTTGATTTATCATACAAAAAAGCAAATTGAGGTCTATTTAGAATCCTAAAGATTATGTGGTTTTGTTAGGCTGTTTCCTAAAAATTATAATCCCAATAATTCCGATTAAGACAAAGCTAAATGAGATCATTTCAGCTTGAGTAAAGTTTAATCCTAGAAAGTGATAATCAGGATTAACTCGTATTTTTTCGATAAGAAAACGCTCAACACCAGCAAAAATCAAATAGACACAAAAAAGAACACCAGGTGCAAATTTCTTACGGATTGACCACAATATAACAAATAATGTAAGTGCCATTAAAACCTCATAAAAAGGAGTTGGCCATACTGGATTTTCGAGAATTATACCATGAACATTACCCTCGTAGTTGTATGCCCATGCCCAATCAGGAATCCAATTTAACCATGCTGGTTTAGGAGCTAAATTTTCGATCCCCCAATCACCATCTCCACTCATATGACAACCCATTCTTCCAACACCATAAGCTAACATCATAGCTGGACCACCCATATCCAACATTCGTTTCCACGGAACACCATTTTTGCCAGCATACCACAGTACGCCAATTGCACCACCTATTAAACCACCAAAAAATGTCAACCCACTGAATGGATCTCTAAAGAGTACCATAGGATCAGCGAAAAACTCCTTAAAATGTTCCAAATGATGAAATAACTTAGCTCCAGCAAATCCTGAAAGAGCCGCAACAAAAGTCAAATTACTGACAATCATGTAAGGATGGAACGTCACTGTTCGGTTCAAATCAGACTCACGTTCTTTTGTATATTGATAATATCTGTAGCCAGCAAATGCACTAAGCATCACCATCCCCCATAACCAAGAACCCTCCCCTGATATTAAAAATGCCTGAGGGTTATCTGACAAATCGCTAAAATTCAATACAAGATAAATTATTTTAAATCCAATCAAAAAACCTACGAGACCATTGGTTATGAGTTCACGAGTAAGATTTGGTTTGGCTATTTTTTTTTGGACAGATTTTAAAACCCCTTCCTTCTCTAATCGCTTGAATTCAAGTGTGATTACCCAACTTGCAGCTAAGAAGGCTAAAGCAACAAAAAAACCAAACATCATCACAATTTTAAAACCAGGTATAGAAACACCAAAAAGATCTAATACTGCATGATATAAGGTTGGATACATAATTTTTTTATTGATGCGAATTTAACATCCAAAATTTCAAATTTTAATTATTATTCCACTAAATATAAACTACCATAAGTATCTATATCCATTAGCTTTAAATTTTGAACCAAACACAAAATTTTCTGGCTTTTATTACGATAACTGTTCGGAACATATACATAATCAATCTTATGCTTTATCATATTTGATTTCCAGTCGTAGTCTATCACCGAACTATCAGACTGCACATTAACCACATTTTTAAAGAACTCCGAATGTGAGTAATCCCAAATATCAGCGTCCATTCGTGATAAATAGCCACTTGGCATTTTAAACCCGTGCTTAATCTGAGACAAAACATGATCAACTTCAAACTCACCAAATGACCTAAATCCATCTCGTACACCATATGGTATTATTAATACATTTTTATTTTTTGTCTGACTTAGTACACTAGAGCCTTGATTAATCTCAAAGCTATTCATTGGTTTTTGTGCATGGTCTATGTAGAAACCCAGAACAAATAAAAATGTAAAAATAAATGATTTGAATCCTAATCTATCTTTAGAAAAAAGATAAAATACTCTGAATGAAAATAATCCTAAAAATACGAACAGCATTAAAATGAAACGGTCTGGAGATCTTACATTGTTTACAAAAGGGACGAAATGTATTATGCTAGAAAAATGAAAAAACAAATAATTTCCACCAATTTTAATCAATGGAAACGTTATTAAAAAAAATGAACAACTCGTAAAAAGTAAAAATCTACTTAAACCATCCCCCTTGAATCTTTTAACAAATATAAAAACAGCCATAATTAGAAGGAAAATCAAAGAAAAGCCGATAAAATTTTTATTGTCATTTACACTGTTGGTTAACCCTGAAATTGACCAATGATTGAAAAAAAAACTATCAATAGATGGTGTAAAAAGCAATCGAATATCTGAGGCACCCCACAAAGCTCCTTTCTCATCAAATCCTAAAACTCTGAGTAATCTCACGATTGTATGTCCAAATACAAAAATTCCAAAAAGGCCTAAGGTCTTTTTTCTATTCCAATTTCTAAACCACTTATCTAACCCAAAAAACCAACTAATATAAATTACCAAAAATGATAATCCATAAAAAACCATATAGTAATCCATAAAAAAAGCGAGTACTAAAAGCAGAATTAATGCAACCAGATTTACACGATTTAATTTGTAGGTAGATTCCTGAAAAGGAAATGTCTTCATTACCATTATAATAATAAATGGAACAACCCCTATCAATACAAGATTAAAGTGCACACCACATTTTACCAAAATAAAGGTATTGAATACAGAAACATAAGCGACAACAATAGCAAACAATGGTTTTACAACTATCTTTTTGGATAGGATGTAAAACCCTAAAAAAGCAACAATTAGTTGTACTAGAATCCCCAAATTAACCGCTAGCTCAATATCCCTAACGATGTAATTAATCAGACCAAACCAACAAGTATTCGCATGCATCCAGAGGTCAGAACCCAAAGGATTGAAAAAATAGTCCGTAAAAAAAGGGGATAACCCTTGATCTAACTGCTGAGTAAAATGCCACGTATTCCATACATATATTTTTGCATCATCATCTTCTGTTAGATAAAAAATATGACTAGAAAATCGACTAAGTATGGAATAAAAATTAATGAAATAGCTAAAACAACCTATCAAAATAACTATACCATATTCAAAGAAAAGGGCTTTGTACTTTAAGAAAAAACTCATTTAGCAACATCATATAAAACCACTTTTGAACGAGATAATGCCATTCCACTCACAGCTATCTCATCAAAATATTGATGCTCAATTGTATTCACCTTACTCGCATCATAGGGTGCTTCAAAGCGGATATAATTTTCGGAGAAACCCTGCATCAAATTTCCACCGTGTGCTTCTTCTTCCCACAGGACATCCATCTTTTTACCAAGTTGGGATTCATAAAAATGTCTTTTCTTTTTAGCACTAAGAATTCTCAATCGTTCTGCTCGATTAGATTTATCTGACTTGG
>JAHEGS010000013.1 GCA_024645005.1 Bacteroidota bacterium | reverse complement strand
TCACCAGATCCAGCATTATAAATGCCACTATTGTTTTGATTTTTGTACCAAAACCACATCAGATTCAGTAAATCTTTTATGTAAATAAAATCCCTCATTTGCTCACCATCTTCATAATTGGAGTTGTGAGATTTAAATAGATTTAAGCTGCCATTTTTTTGAATTTGATTAAAGGCGTGCATAACTACGCTAGCCATACGCCCTTTGTGATATTCATTTGGTCCAAAAACATTGAAAAATTTTAGTCCTACCCAAAATGGAGGTGTTTTTTCTTGTTTGGTTACCCATAAATCAAAATCTTGTTTGCTTTGACCATAGGGGTTCAGAGGAGTTAAATGGTCAATTGGTTGTTCGTCATCAAAACCATGCTCTCCACCTCCATATGTGGCTGCAGAGGATGCATACAAAAAAGGAATACCATTTTCACTTGCATAGTTCCAAAGTGTTTTAGAATAATTCAGGTTTAGCCGATCAAAAATGGTTGAATCAAATTCAGTCGTATCTGTTCTTGCTCCAAGATGAAAAATAAAATCGATGGAATGTCTATGCATGTCGTGAATAAACAAATCACGATCAATTTTAGCAGTGAAGTTGCTGTTTTCAGTGTTTTGGAACTTTTTTTCATGGCCAAAATCATCAACTAAAATCAAATCAGTTAACCCTTTCTGGTTAAGAAATTCTACTAGACAACTAGCAATAAAACCGGATGCACCTGTTATAACAATGGCCATATACACGAATTTAAGTTTAATTGTTAAAATCTTGGAGGTGTTTTTAGATTTCTTTGGGGATAGTTAGTTTGGACTTAAACTTAGCATTAAATTTGCACCCATAATCTCAACGATGTCAGGCAAACAAGTTTATGTAACACGAAAAATGCACTTTAATGGTGCACACAAACTGTATAACCCGTCTTGGTCAGAAGAAAAAAATGATGAGGTATTTGGTCGTTGTGCAAACAAGAATTGGCATGGACATAACTTTGATTTGTACGTTACGGTAAAGGGAATGCCTCATCCAGATACGGGTTTTGTAATGGATTTAAAAAAATTGAAAATCATTGTTAAAGATCGTGTTGTGTCAAAATTAGACCACCAAAATTTTAACTTGGACGTTGATTTTTTGAAAGATGTGATGCCAAGTATTGAAAATATTGCCATCAAAATATGGGAACAATTAGAAGATCAGCTTCCCGAAAACGCACGACTTCATTGTATTAAGCTTTATGAAACTGAAAACCAGTTTGTAGAGTATTACGGATAATTTATTAAAAAAATTTAGATAAAATAGGAGAAAATTAAATCATTTCACTTTGTAAGTGATTGATCACATATTAATATTTATTCTAGTTCTCTTGATTTTTATATATTTGTAAGCAATTACTCACTTATTATGACTGATAAACAAAAATCTATACTAGAATCTGCTTTAACTTTATTCTCTGAAAAAGGATATAGTGCTGTATCTACAAGCTTGATATCAAAACAGGCTAATGTGTCGGAAGGACTTATTTTTAGGCACTTTAAAGATAAGCAGGGCTTGCTTGATCATTTGGTCTCTGCATGGAATGATCAGTTTCAAGTTCACATAACTGATATTCGTTCAATTGAAAAACCTGAACAACGAATTCAAGCGGCAATGGAAATGCCCTTTTTGATAAATGAGTCCGATTTTCCATATTGGAAACTGGTGTTTACATTACGTTGGCAAAATAGCGAGTTGATTAGTGAGTATATGCTCATATTAAAAGAAATGCTCGAGGAGGCTTTAAAAGAGTTAAAATATACAGATGCTGTTAGTGAAGCTGATTTGATTATGGCTTACTTCGACGGATTTATATCCACTGTAGTCCTCAGAAACGATCAAGATCTTTCATCTCGTTTGCTCCATACTTTGAAGAAGAAGTATGTTTAGCTGATTTGTTACTGATTGAATATGTATGAAATTCTTTGTTTTGTTTCATGCATAAAAAAAGCCCATAATGAAAATTATGGGCTTTACTTATAAAATTAATTAGACTTTTAGTCTTTTATTAATTTAGAGGAAATGACTCCTTCTGTAGTCTGTATGTTAAGGATATAGTATCCAGATTGAAGATCAGAAATATTAATGTTAACCACATTATTAGCAGTGATGTTTTTCACTTCTCTTCCTGTGATGTCCATCATTTGAATAGACTGAACATGATACTTGTTATCTACAGAGACAGTAACTTCGTTAGTTGCTGGGTTAGGGTAAATAGAGGCTGAATTGCTAGGTAGCTTATCGTTTATAGCAGCTAACTGATCAACAGTATATTCACCGTTGATAACGGCAATTCTAGGACACATATAACCCATGATAGTATCGATGAATGTTCTTCCTTTTTCTGGTCCCATATCTGGGTTACCAGGAAGAGATGCCATGTGAACCGTTATTCCAGGTGCAACCTCTGCTTTAGCATAAGGAGACTCAGGATCCCACCATTGCCATGGTCCAGATCGGTTGTTGTATAAATCATCAGTGATTGGTCTGATAATTGGGAATAAATGCTCAACATCTTGGTTGATGGTCATTTTATCTCCAGGAGCAGGATAAATGTAATCTAAAGTCTTACCGTAGTGTGATCTTGCTTTTTTGTTGTATTCATCATTAGCAGGCATGTTTTTAATTGCATCGTTGTTACCAATAGCATTGGCTTTTTGGATGAATAAATTTGCTCCTTGTACTTCTACAACATTTCCATTTGTAGTTGGTACAACAACGATACCCTCATTAAATGGAGCGAAAGGATCTCTAACCGCTTGGAAGGTAATCATGGGAGCATCGCCAGCTTCTAACCATGATGTGTCAGCCAATGCACCTCCTGCATTAACAACAGCTTGAACGCTGACGTCAGTTGAAGGAGACTGATATAGATTGAAAGCACCTCTTGAACCATCAATCAAACCTACTAAAGCAGTGTCAATATATGATTTGTTACTTAGTGGATTTAAGAACTTAGTGAGTTCCATTTCACTGTATTTATCAAGAGTTGAGTATCCTAGAGCAACATAAGCTCCTGTACCCTCACCATATAAAGTAATTTGACTAGCATCCATACCATAAGTATTAGAACCAGCAGCTTCTGTTCGGATTGCTGCTACTGATTGTTTAACGTCATGAATAGCTCTATATACTGCGTTGAGTAGTTGACCTTTACGTTCTTCCTCAGTTCCAGCTAATGGGTTCCATCCACCACGGTATGCTACAGATACTGCAACGTATCCTCTTTTAGCCCACTCAGTACATAAAACAATAGCCGAACTGTCTGTTTTTACACCACATGGAGAACCATTAATTACTGGTGGTAAAAAGTTACCTGTATGTAGATATAGAATAACTGGTCTATCAGTTTTTGAATCTACATCAGCTTTTGCACGATAAACGTCCATCTTTAGATCAGTAACTTTAATTTTAGATGAAGGATCTCTTGGATCATAGTAAGCAGCTGGTATTGGTTGACCAGTGAAGAGAGCAGTTTTGATAGCTGTAATGTCTGCAACAGCTTGTGCTGGATCTGATCGATCAGAAGTTAAAAAATCAATGTTTGTAGCGTATTTAACATCGCTGGTAACTTCAATATCAGCATCCGTATAAATGGGATCAATGTATCTTTTTTGAGCTAGTGATATACTAGCAATAAAAGAAAATAAAAGGGTAAAAATTAAGTATTGTTTTTTCATTTTTTAATATTATTTGTAATTGCAAGATATAGATTTAATTTTTAATGTTTAATTTTTTGTAAACTTCAAGTCGGTTTGAACCGAGAAATAAATGAGTCTACCAACATATGGACCACCATATACTTGGTAGTTTAAATTATTGAATACTGAGCGTTGTGTATTTTCATTGTCTGCATCAAACAAAGGCATTAAACCAAGAACATTTGAAGCTCCAAGTTTAAAGGTTGTCTTGAGTGATGGTACTTGATAATTGATTTGGATATCAAGCATATCGTATGTAGGGACAGTCCCCGTGAACTGCGGAGATCCCTCAAAAATAAATCCTTCGATCCATTTATAATTCAAACCAAATCCAAAGTGCTCACCTTTTAGATAGGGGAGCTTTAGTTTCTCTCCAGAAAAACTAATATTAAATTTATGTTCAGGGGTATTGAACGCTGGTATAATAGGATCGTCACTTCCTTTTTTGTTGAGTTGGTTCCATGAATAGTTGCCTCCTAAGGCGTATTTTTTGAAGTAATAGTTTAATCCAATTGCTATTCCCTGAGTTGTTACTTTCGATTTGGCATTTGCCGCAACTCGATAAACACCAATATTTGTTGGAAAGTTATTTACTGGATCAATGTATGCATCGATACCAATATTGTATCCAATAAAGTTAGTGTAGGATGTAAAGTAATATCCTGCATCAATAAATAGTGATTGATCAGCAATGTTTCCTTTATAACCAAATTCGATGGTTCTAGCTTGTTCTGGTCGAATGGGGTCTACATCAAAATACTTTAGTAAATCAGGTTGTAGGGTCGTTGCACTGTAGTCGATAAATGACTGAACATCGATTAGAGAGTCATAACCGTCTAGGTTCCCAAGAAGACGAGCTCTTCCAACATCATAGTACAAATATTGGTCAGCAAGCGTAGGGTTACGAATAGCAGATGAAAATGAAGTTCGAAAGACGTGATTTGTTCGATGTTTATAGATAAGAGAGGCTGCAGGCGAAACTAAGAAATTAAAATTTTGATTCTTATCTACCCGTGTTGTTACATTGGCAATTACACGATCCATAAGCCATCTTTTTTCAATCCCACTGTATACTCCACCTTCATAGTTGGTTATGGTGACATCTCCTGTATCTTTAAGAATAGTTCCCCTTGAGTTTGGTCGATATAGTCGACCATTAGCTCCAACGGTAATCTTACCAAAGCTTGGTGTAAAAATATATTCTCCTTGAGCATGATATAGTGCAGAACGGTCAAAAAAACGAGTTCCATTATCAGTGAAAAGGCGAGTTGTAATATCTTGAAATACACTATCAAATTCAGCTGTACCAGGAATAAAGCGGGGAGAATAAATTCCTCCACCAGAGCCATCATTTAATGCTCTAATATCTTCATGCCAAGCACGAATAGAGTCTTGATGTTGAGCTAAGAAAGGATTTAAATAATTGTCTATCCAATTGGGTACATTATCGTGTACAGCCGGAGAATAAGTTGGATATCCTGGCAATTTTTGAACCTTATATCCAGCAGAGTACGGCTGTCTCCATCGGTTAGCATAACTTGTGAACCATTGGTTGTTGTCAATTGCACGGTTATTTAATTCAAATCCAGTAGCTACAATATCGTAGGTGTCGCCAGCATCTTCATTGGTTGAGTATGCTCTCAAGAAATACTTGCCTTTATTCCGTAATTCTATTTTGTTTTGCCAAAAACGAATGTTCTCGAGTTTGTATCGATTGTCACCTTGGTAGACTGTACTTCCTCCACTATAATTAAAGGCATATTCAAGTTCAGTTTCTTTGTTGATTTTATAAAAAAGAGCGGTATTCAACTTGACGTTGTCTGTGCTGTAATCTACTAAGTCAACTTCGCGATATCCTGTTCTGTAGAAGGCTCCTAGACCTGGATAGTCTAACTGACCAGTTGGATTTAAGCGGTCTTCATAATTTTCGTCACCATATCGATTTACAGCATCGTAACCGCCTGGGTTAGTCTCATCGAAATCAGAATCTTGTGTTGGTTGGTAATTTTCGGCTTCCCAGTCATTGGCTTGCATGTAGCTAGCAGTGAGCTTGTATCCAAATTTTTGTTCTCCTTGTTCATTATTGAAATAATCTGCGATACGAAATTGAACTTGACCCATTTGACGTTCGCCAACTTTAATTTCGGCCATAACCCCAGGAAATAGAAAGGGGCTTTTTGTCTCCATACTGATTACTCCATTGAAGGCATTTGGTCCATAAAAGGCACTACTCGCCCCAGCGATAACATTAACGCGTTGTATATCAATATCACTCGCTCCTAAAAAATTTCCCAAACTAAAATTAAGTCCAGGTGATTGATTGTCAACCCCATCAATTAATTGTAAAGACCTTACAGGACTTGTACTATTAAAACCTCTCGTATTGACTACTCTAAAGCCTAAGCTAGCGGCAGTAACATCCACACCCTTAAGATTCCCAAGGCTTTCATAAAACGATGCAGCAGGAGCATCTTTGATGGCTTTGATACCAATAGATTCGACAGTTAGTGGGGCCTCTTTTTGTTTTTCAGTGACCCTACTTGCTTTCACCACAGCTCCTGTAAGCACATTTTCTTTAGCTTCTTTCATGATGATTGAAAGTTTTGAGCTTGGTGATTTTACAACAACTTGATTATCGAGATATCCTAGATAGGAAACTTTTAGGGTAACAGGAAAGGTATTTACCTTAAGACTGAAGGCCCCGTTCTCATCACTAATTGCTCCAACGCCATTGATGGATGGTACAGTTATGTATGCACCAACAAGAGATTCTTTGTTGGTATTGTATATTTTTCCTGAAATGGTTTGAGCCTTGCTATATTTAGCAAATAATAATGGGATAATGAACGAAAAAAGCCTCTTGAGGCCTTTGATATATGAAGAATTCATCATTCTTTAAATAGCGTAGTTTTTGATTTATTTAAACTCGAAAATAAGGAATAATACATATCAAATAAGAAATAATTAATATTCAAATAATAAAAAATTAAAAATCCAATGGAAAATGCTAATATCGAATAATCAAATAATGCGTTTAAAAAGGTTTATAGTAATCATTGGTTCTATTGGGTTGATTTACTTACTAGGGCCTAGAATGAATAAGGAAAATTTTTCACCTCAGATTAAGAATACGGGTATAAAACTATCAGAAGTGGACTCAATAGTGAATGAAAAAAATAAAAATCCGAAAATTAAATTGGGTAACCACTCCAAAATTTATTGGGCAGATTCAGTTGGAAAGAAAACAACATATGTTTTGTTATATCTTCACGGGTTCTCGGCATGTCCTCAGGAGGGAGATCCAGTTTATCATCAGTTTGCTAAGAAGTATAAGATGAATGCTTATGCTCCTTTACTAGCAGAGAGTGGACTCAATGAAAAAGAGGCTATGTTAAATTTTACAGGAAAAAAGTACTTGGAGTCTGTTAAAGAAGCTTACACAATTGCTCGAGCGATGGGAGATTCAGTCATCATCATGAGTACAAGTACAGGAAGTACTGCTGCATTATATCTATCATCTGTTCAAAATGAAATCCATAGTTTAATATGCTACTCACCAAATATTCGAGTTTTTGATTCGAGAGCAGTTTTATTAACGGGTCCATGGGGTCTCGAAATCGCAAGATTAGTGAAAGGGGGTAAGTATCATACTTGGGAGGCACCAGAAGCGGCAGAACCATTTTGGCATACAAAATATCGATTAGAATCGGTTTTAGAGTTACAACATTTATTGGAATCAACAATGAAGAAGGATGTGTTTTCTGAAATTACAATTCCTGTATTCGTGAGCTATTACTACGAAGATGAAGAACATCAAGATAAAGTGGTATCAGTAAAAAAGATTTTGGAAATGACTAAACAAATAGGTACTCCAAGAGAAAAGTTGAGAGTAGTAAATATGAAGGATGCTAAAGCACATGCGATGGCAAATGGTATTTTTAACCAAAACACCCATAGTTTACTAAAAGAAACTTGTAAATACGCTGAAGAAGTCTTATTTTTGGAATAGTAAAAAAAAGGGCAGATTGAAGGTCAATAACAATCTTAAGCGTTTTTTTTAGAAATCAATCTACCCTTAAACTAAGCATTGAGTGTATTTTGAACGTAACTTACTAATACTGAGATACTCAATTTTTTTAAACTATCTTCTTAACGAATCCTTTGTAACATTTGTTGTTCAATAGTTATAAACTTCTTTTGCTTCATAAGCACACTACAATGTTAATCCCGTCTATTTTCATAAAATATGATTAAGATTACATTTTAGTATGATTTGTGTCATAATTTGCTTGCCAAACTCATAAATCATTGATTATTAATACTTTAAGTATTATTTATTAGTTTATATTATTCAGAATTTTTGATTTTAGTAGATGATTTTTTAGCTGTCTGCTTTAATGTATAAATAGACGAATCATAAAAATAAGTTACTTTGCCAATAATGAAGTCATCCCAACATGAAATTAAGCAGATATCCCTTTTTGCTTCACTTATTCCACTTATTTGTTTAGTTTTATTATTGGCCTTTAATGTGTTTGTTTTTGGGGATGATGCAATTAGCGGTAGTAATCAGTTTGTCCTACTTATTGGAGGTGCCGTAGCTTCTATTGTTGGTATACTCAATAGCCGAACCTTTAAATCTATGATTGAACAAGTGGGTGAAAATTTAAAATCAGTTAGTGGAGCTATTCTGATACTTTTACTGGTTGGGTCTTTATCTGCATCATGGCTAATATCAGGTATTGTCCCAGCAATGATCTATTATGGTGTTTTATTAATTAACCCAATTCTATTTTTGCCTTCTGCTGTTGTTATTTCAGCTATTATTTCTGTAGCTACTGGTAGTTCCTGGACGACAAGTGCAACCATTGGAATCGCATTGATCGCTATTGGTAAGGCAATGGGAATACCTGCTGGGATTGTTGCGGGAGCTGTTATTAGCGGAGCATACTTTGGCGATAAATTATCTCCACTTAGCGATACTACTAACCTAGCAGCGGCTATGGCTGGCTCTAATTTGTTTTCCCACATTCGGTATATGCTCTACACTACTATACCTAGTATTACAATTACATTAATTGTTTTTTCTGTAATTAGTTTCTCAATGGAAACAAAAGAACTTGTAAGTAGTGAGTATTTATTACTATCCATTCAAGATAGCTTTTACATAAGCCCATGGTTATTTTTAGTTCCTCTGATCGTTATTCTAATGATAGTAAGAAAAGTATCTCCAATAATTGCCCTTTTTGCTGGAACTATTTTAGGGTTAGTGATGGCTTATTTTTTCCAATCTAGTCATCTTTCTCCTTCACTTATCGATACGTATAAATACTTTATGACTTCTATCGCTACTGGAGTTGCTGTGAATACCTCCGAACCTTCTCTAAATGATCTTTTTGTTTCTGGAGGCATGGAGGGGATGTTGGGGACCATCTGGCTGATTATTTGTGCTATGGTCTTTGGAGGTGTCATGGAGTCTATTGGAGCTTTATCAAGAATTAGCTCTGCTTTATTATCCATTGGTTCTTCTATTTTTAGTCTTTTTGCAAGTACTCTTGCCAGTTGTTTAACTATCAATTTAACGGCAAGTGATCAATATCTTTCCATCGTTGTTCCTGGTAAAATGTTCTCAAAAGCATTTGAAGAAAAGAATTTAGCCCCAGAGAATTTAAGCCGAACATTAGAGGATAGTGGGACTGTAACTTCAGTTTTAGTTCCTTGGAACACTTGTGGGGCATATCAAAGTGGCGTGTTAG
Source organism: Bacteroidota bacterium (assembly GCA_024645005.1). GTDB lineage: Bacteria > Bacteroidota > Bacteroidia > NS11-12g > UBA9320 > UBA9320. The sequence continues at coordinate 44,025 of JAHEGS010000013.1, read as the reverse complement.
GAGTTGGGGTTGGTGAGTTCTTTATTTATGCCGTATTCAATTATGTGAGTCCTTTTATGACTTTGATTTTTGCAGCTCTTAGAATAAAAATCAAGCAAAGAATTTAAATAGGTAGTTATTGAATCAAAGTGTCAACTTCCCTCCTGAAATCATAACTTAAATCTTCATGCATTTTGTCCAGGTTTTTTTCAATCAACCCCAGTTGGCGTTGATACATATTAGTAAGAACCTGATTGTATTTGTAGGATGGATCCATTCCCTCTAGATTTCTACAAAAATGGATCAGTAACGTAGTTTCAGTTTCTATGTTCTTGGTGTACTTAATAAAACGTTTTGTGGTTCGCAGAATTTTTCGAACACTCTTCTTGATGTAATAATAATTTTCTCTATTGATAATTTCAAATTGAAAATCCATGTACATCTTAATTTTTTCAATGTATCCCTCCTCATCACTCGAGTCAAATAACAAATAACTTAAGAGTTCCTTATTCTCAATCTTGTACTTTCCAATCCGAAGGACTATTTCGATCAACTCTTCTTTTGAAACGTATTGAAGTTCTTTTTTTATTTGTGAAATGGACGAGGCTTTCATTGGTTTTTAAAACTGGGGATGGATTCTAAATATAGCTTTTCGACTTTATCCCTTGCCCATGGGGTTTTTCTTAAAAATTTCAAACTACTTCCAATTGAAGGATTACTCTGAAAACAGTTGATTCTAATTAACTCTCCCAGTTTTTGCCAACCGTAGAACTTGACAAGATATTCTAAAATATCTTTTAGTTTAATGCCATGCAATGGGTTATTGGGTTGATTTTGTTCTGGAAGTTCGTTCCTCTTCATGTAGTTTGTCTAACAATATTAGCTTCTTTTTAACAAAAAAAGGTTGTCACATCATGTGACAACCTTCAATCATCTTTAAAAATATACTTATACGAGAGCTACTTTTACTGCACTTGGTCCTTTTTGACCATCTTCAATCTCATACGATACTTGATCTCCTTCATTGATTCGAGTAGTTGTCCCGGTTTTGTGTACAAATACATCTTTACTTCCATCTTCCGGTGTGATAAAACCATAGCCTTTCTCATCATTGAAGAATTTTACTGTTCCTTTATTCATTTTATTAATTTATTAAGTGTTCAAAGGTAGCCTATTTTTGACGGTTTGGTTTTTTATTTCTTTCTTTTAGACCCTCTGGTGATGGGCTTTTTATATTTCTTTGCTTTTTTGAGTTTAATCTTCTGCCCTCCACTCAGGTTATATTCTTTTTTATTTTTATCCTTTTTTTCATGAAAACTGGGTCCCGCTGGTTGTTTCGATTTTTTGTGAGGATTCTTTTCAATGATTTTTGGTTGCTCATCAAGGATTAACTTATTACTTATTTTAACTTCATCAGGTAAAGGAATAGAATCGATATTTCTGTTCATCAGTTTCTCGATATTGATTTTATTTTTCTCTTCTTTAGGAGTGTAAAGTAAGATTGAATTTCCCATTTTTTTGGCTCTACCTGTTCGACCAATTCGATGAATATAATTTTCCGGAAACAGGGGTGTATCAAAGTTGATTACGTGGGAAATGTCATCCAAGTCAAGTCCTCTAGCGATGATGTCCGATGCAATGAGTATTCGAGTATGACCATCATTAAAACGTTCAATGGTGGCCAATCGATTGTTTTGACTCTTGTTGCTATGAATAATTCCCAATTCGTTCCAAAAGTTTGCTTCCAATTCTTCAAATAATCGATCTGCGTTCTTTTTTGAATCGATAAATACGACCACCTTTTGAAAGGTAGCTTTATCCTTAAGTAGGAATTCAAGAAGATGAACCTTCGTGTAAAAATTGGGCACAGCATAACACGATTGGGAGATATTATCTAGTGGAGTTCCACTTACAGAAATAGTGATTGTCTGAGGGTTTATGAAATTATCTTGAATGAGTTTTTGAACGTCCTCAGTCATCGTTGCAGAGAACATAATATTTTGACGCTTATCAGGCAGTAGTTCAAAGATATTGTTGAGTTGGAATCGAAATCCCAAATCAAGCATTATATCTACCTCATCAATTACCAATTTTTTTATTTCTTGAGTTTGCAACGATCGATTAATGATCAAATCATATAATCGACCGGGTGTTCCTACTATGATGTCTGTACCTTCTGAGAGTGTCTTTTGTTGGGTTTTAATGTTGACCCCACCAAACACACCAGCTATTCGAACATTCATGTATTTTGTGAAAAGTTTGATTTGATCCACCACTTGCACTACAAGCTCACGAGTGGGTACAATAATCAATATCCGAGGTTTTGCACTTTTAGAAAACTTCAATTCTTGAAGAATTGGTAGGGTATAGGCTAAGGTTTTCCCAGTCCCCGTTTGTGCAATTCCAACTACATTTCTACCCGAAAGAATCTTGGGATAGGCTTCTATTTGAATAGGAGTAGGCTTTTCAAAATCTAGATCTGAAAGAGCATTCAGAAGTGATTTTTGAATTGAAAGTTCTTGAAATGAATCCATGATGAACGAATGCAAAGGTAATTCAAGATGGTTATACGGATTTTAAGAGTCTAGGTTAATACAGATGAATCGATTATCCCTTTCGTTTTTTCCAGTTTGAATCTTGCTGAGCAATAGCGGGTATTTTGTGCTCATTAAATTCAAGGTAGGAGAAAAGAGCTGCAGCTTCTAATAATGATTGATCTTGCTCTTTTATTCCTTCAGGTGTGTAGTAGTTACTTATGAAATTGGTGTCAAAGTCACCTTCAATAAACTTAGGGTGTTGCATTACAAATCGACCAAAGTCAAGGGTAGTTGGAATCCCCTTAATTTCAAATTGATTAATGGCTTCAATCATGCGTTGAATTGCTTGAGCCCTATTTTCACCCCACACAATTAACTTGGCAAACATATTGTCGTAGTATATGGGAATAGTATATCCAGGATAAACAAAATCGTCTAGTCTAACATATTCATCAGTAGGAGGGTTGTAAGTTTCAATTGTACCAATGGCGGGAACAAAGTCTTGTTTTGGTTCTTCAGCTGTGAGTCTCAATTCAATCGCATGACCATGGGGTTTTATATCATCTTGACTAAATGCCAGTTTTTCATTTCTAGCCACTTTTATTTGTTGTTCTACTAAGTCTAATCCTGTGATTAATTCAGTAACGGGATGTTCTACTTGTAGACGTGTATTCATTTCAAGAAAATAAAAATGATGATCTGCATCAATTAAAAATTCTACGGTTCCTGCTCCACTGTAATTACATGCTTTTGCCACGTTAACAGCAGCAAGACCCATTTTTTCTCGAAGTTCCTCAGAGAGCACAGCACTTGGAGCTTCTTCAATTAGTTTTTGGTGTCTTCTTTGAATAGAACATTCACGTTCCATTAGATATACCACATTTCCGTGATTATCTGCCATCAATTGAATTTCAATATGGCGAGGTTTAGTTACAAACTTTTCTATAAAAACAGAACGGTCTCCGAACGCACTTTGTGCTTCACTTTGTGCAGTTTTCATTTGCCCTTCTAAATCGGCAGGTTTCTCAACAATACGCATTCCTTTTCCACCACCTCCAGCACTTGCTTTGACAAGTACAGGATAACCTATTTGATCTGCCACAGTCTTCGCTTCTTCAATATCTTCAACTGCATGATTGATGCCTGGTACAAGCGGCACACCATATTTTTCGACGGCTTGTTTACTTGCAATTTTACTGCCCATCAAATCGATTGCCTCTGCACTAGGTCCAATAAATTGAATGCCAGCTTGCTGCACAGATTTCACAAAATCGGCATTTTCAGACAAGAAACCATATCCGGGGTGAATCCCATCCACCTTTAATTTTTTGCAAATGGCGATGATTTTGTCTCCTTTCAGATAGCTTTCTGATGAGGCTGCAGGTCCTATGCAAACGGCTTCATCTGCAAGTTGAACGTGTTTTGAGTCTCGATCTGCCTCTGAATAGATGGCAACACTTGAGATGCCCATTTTTTGACAGGTTTTGATGATGCGAACAGCAATTTCGCCTCGGTTGGCTATCAGTATTTTTTTCACGGTTGATGTAGCATTGGAAGACTTATATATCGCTCTTCTTCATCGCTCACTCTACCAACACCAAAAAATCCTCCATCTGACTGGGCAACAGCCAATGCAACGCTTTTGAGACTTTTGTAAAGTTGTTTGTTGAAAGTAGAATCCAGCTTTTTAAAGATGGGATTGAGTTCATTGATTTTTTCTTCTAAGTATTGGATTCGTTGGTTGCCGTCTGCAGGAATTGCTACGAGGGCTTGATCAATTTCTTGGTCTATGTTTGAGTCCAACTCTTTGTATAACTCTTTCAAGTCATTTTGAAGAGCGTAGGATTTGATATGAATAATTTCTTTAGCTCTGTCGATCTCCGATTCTTGTATGTCATAGTCTGCACATGCTACAAGTAGAGTTACCCATATGGGTGAACGTTTAACACTAGTTTGTTCTTCTGATGATAACTTCTGTAATTGATATAACATTAAATGTACTTTTGCTGCAGCAAATTTATGCAAACACAAATAACAAAGCAGATAAAACAACTTTTTCTAAAAGAGCTTCGAGTTGAATTCAAAAACAAGTATGCCTTTTGGTCTTTGCTTTTAATGTTGGTTATTTCTGTTTTTATTATTTACACCATTCAAAAGCAAGCGAGTAATCAAGTGTGGCACAGTTTGTTTTATGTAATTCTGATTTTAGGAGTGGTCCAAAACATTACGCGAAGCTTTTTGGCAGAGCAAAAGGGAACATTGTTGTATTACCGATTTTTAGTGGATGCAAAGGCCCTTATTATTTCAAAAATTTTATACCAATACGTCATTAATTCCTTGTTTTTGGTTGTCTTATTTGTATTGATGAATTTTTGGTTGCCGCAAACAATACCCCATATTTTACCCTACTTTTTTACGGCATTTCTTTTTATGCTATGCTGTAGTACGGTATTTACATTTAACTCTGCACTTTCTTATGGGGCAAAGAACAGTAGTATGGTTGCTTTAGTGCTGAGTATGCCTCTACTGATACCAAGTTTGTTAGTGTGTTTGAAAGCGGCCAATAAGTTTTTAATTTCCCTTCCAAATCCGAGTTATTATCAGGATTGGTTGGTCTTGGTTCTTTTACTGATTATTCAGTTGGTTTTATCCATAACCCTATTTAACTATATCTGGAAAGATTAAATCTAGTAGGCTTTAGCAAATAATACGCGTTGTTTGCTTGGTTTACCTGTTAGTATACACAAACCCTCTTCTAATGGGTTGTCAAAGGGGATACATCGGATGGTAGCTTTAGTCTTTTCTTTAATTTTATCTTCTGTTTCTGCAGTACCATCCCAATGAGCAGATATAAATCCAGTTTTATTTTCTAAAACATCGACAAACTCATCCCAAGTGTTCACAGGAGTAATGTGATTATCCCTAAAATTGAGTGCATTTAGATAGATTTCTTCTTGCATAGCTTCCAGCAAATGCTCAACCTTGGTCTCAATATCTGTTAATTCCAAAACTTGTTTTTCTTTGGTATCTCTGCGGGCTACTTCTAAGGTCCCATTTTCGATATCACGTGGTCCAATTGCTATTCGAATTGGAACTCCTTTCAGCTCCCACTCTGCAAATTTGAACCCAGGTTTATGGGTGTCTCTATTATCAAATTTGACGGTTATTCCTTTTTTTCTTAGGTTATCAATTACGGGCTGAATAGTCTCCGATATGGATTCTAGTTGCTCCAATCCACGATAGATTGGAACCACCACTACCTGAATTGGGGCAATGTTGGGAGGTAAAACAAGACCTTCATCATCACTATGAGTCATGATTAAAGCTCCCATTAGACGGGTACTTACTCCCCAACTCGTAGCCCAAACATGATCTAATTTTCCCTCTTTATTGGTGTATTTTACATCAAATGCCTTTGCAAAATTTTGTCCAAGAAAATGTGATGTTCCCATTTGAAGTGCTTTACCGTCTTGCATTAATCCCTCAATACAAAGGGTGTCATCAGCTCCTGCAAATCGTTCACTTTCTGTTTTTGTACCCATAATGGTTGGGATAGCCAATACATTTTTAGCAAATTCAGCATATACTCCAATCATTTGATTGGTTTCTTCTATTGCCTCTTGTTTAGTGGCATGAGCAGTGTGTCCTTCTTGCCATAAAAATTCAGCAGTTCTTAAAAAAAGTCGTGTTCTCATTTCCCAGCGAACCACATTTGCCCATTGATTTACTAAAATTGGAAGATCACGATAGCTTTGAATCCATCCTTTGTAGGTATTCCAAATAATTGCTTCACTAGTAGGTCTTACAACGAGTTCTTCTTCCAATTTTGCTTTAGGGTCAACACGAAGTTTCCCAGAATTTTCAGGGTCGTTTTCTAGTCGATAGTGGGTTACAACAGCACATTCTTTTGCAAAACCTTCTGCATTTTTTTCTTCAGCTTCAAATAAACTTTTGGGAACAAAAAGCGGGAAATAGGCATTTTGATGACCTGTTTCTTTAAATCTTCGATCTAATTCGGCTTGCATTTTTTCCCAAATAGCATAACCGTATGGTTTGATAACCATACACCCTCTCACACTACTGTGTTGAGCAAGGTCTGCGTTTTCTACGAGATGATTGTACCACTTGGAATAGTCTTGAGCTCTTGTTACTTTCTCGAATGCCATGATTGTTCAAATATCTTGATCTAGTTTGCAAATCTAATCGGATATTATCAATATTATTCCTTGTTTTTAGCTCAATATTCAGGGTATTTCAATCTCGTTTAAATTTGTAGTATGAGTGAGGATAATCTAATAGACCCCAATTTATTAAAGCGAATGATGATGGGGGAGTTTTCGAGTCAATCATCTCATGATGAACATACTAAAGGCAATAAAAGTCAGAAAAATAATGAGTTGGACTTGCATTTCGACAAGTTATATCCTTCAAAATCATTTTTATCTCCAAATGAAAAATTGAATTTACAACTGGAAGCGGTAGATGATTTCATTAAGTCTTCGAAGAAAAATAGTGTTCGGTCTGTTTATATAATTGTCGGAAAGGGAGAGGGGGTATTAAAGAGGAAAGTGTCTGAATATTTGGATATTTTAAAGGTTCAATATAGCCTTGTAACCGACCCACCGTATTTTGGAAATGCATTGAAGTTGAGACTTTGAAATTTCTCTATGCTAAATCTTCATAACTAGTCATAACACCATCGTGCCAAATGTCTTCTATTTCGTAGAAATCGCGAATGTCTTTTTGAAAAACATGGACAACTACATCGAGGTAGTCTAGTAATACCCATCGATTTTCTGCTTGTCCTTCTCTACTGTGCGGTTTCTCTTTCATCGCTTTTAGCGTTTCATCTTCTACACTGTCAGCAATTGCTTTCACTTGTCGATCGCTATCACCATGGCATATAATAAAAAAGTCTGCAGCGGCCTCATTAATCTTGGTAAGGTCAATTTTGATAATGTTTTTAGCCTTCTTTTCTTGCATTCCTTTTACTACTATCTCTGCAAGCACATCGGTTACTGAACTCTTTTTTGCCATTAATTGAAATAACTTTGCTGCGAAATTAGTTTAATACTTGAAAAAGTAGCGTCTTGAATAATTATAACATTGAATTTGTAAATGAAGTAGATTCAACAAATTCATACTTAAAAAATTGCGTACAAAAAAGAGGAGTGACTTCCCCCTATTGTGTGTATGCTGGAAGTCAGACTGCTGGTAGAGGGCAACGATCTCGGGTATGGGATAGTCAACCCTTCCATAATATTTTGACTAGTTTTTTAGTGGATGATTTCGGACAACTTTCAAACCTACCTCAATTGAATAATGCTGCTGCATTGGCTATTGTGGATACATTGAAAGAATTTAAAGTTGATGATATTTGTGTGAAATGGCCAAACGATGTTTACGTTAGTTCAAAGAAGATTGCAGGTATTTTAATTGAAAATATTGTTTCTCAACAGGAAGTAAAAACAGCTGTTGTTGGGATTGGTGTAAATGTGAATCAAAAGCATTTTAATAAATTTGAAGCTACTTCTGTTGTGAATGAGTTGGGTTTTAAGGTAAGTGTTATTGAGTTTTTGCAAGTGCTTTATAATCATTTTTATTCACACATAAAAAAAGAAGGGTTGTTATTAAACAAGTCTATTAATGAGTATTTATTTAAGAAGGGAGATATGGTCACTTTTGATGAAGGGGGTAAAAAGCAATCTTATATTGTGAATCAAATCTGCTTAAATGGTAACTTACAAGTGAGTGCAATGGGCGAACTAATAGAATTGGAATATCACAAAGTAAAATGGGTGAAATAAATCTTTGTATAGACATAGGCAACACTTCTACCAAGGCTGGGGTTTTCAGAGATGGTCAAATGGTTGATTATATCAAACCATTCACACATGAGCACTTTGCAGGAATAGTTAACGATGGTGTTCGTGTGCTTGTATCTAAAACGGGGTCTAATTCAAAACTTGAAGCGTTATTGTCGAGTGAACATTTTTTGAGTAATCAGACTTCAATCCCAATCAAATTAAATTACGATACTCCAGAAACATTGGGTCCTGATCGGATTGCTGCTGCTGTTGGAACTTATTTACTTGACCCTAATTCTCCTTGGTTGATTGTAGACTTAGGCACATGTTTAACAATAGATTTGATGGATAGAGGTCAGTTTTTAGGTGGTATGATTTCTCCTGGAATAGATGTTCGTTTAAGAGCAATGCACGAGTTCACTGCAGGTCTTCCACTAGTTCAAATGGATGATTCAAAAAAATTCCCCGGGAAGTCTACAGAAGAGTCTATTCAAGTTGGGGTCAGTCAGTCGATTCGCCACGAGATTATGGGATACATTCATCAGCAAAATCAGGTGTATGATTCACTGAAATTAGTTTTTTGTAGTGAAAACAGTTTACATTTTGATAAAGTCATCAAAAATGAGATATTCGCACGCCCAAATTTAGTCCTTGAAGGTCTTAATTATATCATACAACACCATGCATAAATCATTTAGGAAGTATATTTTAATGATTGTGCTTTTTCCGTTTTTCGCTAACGCTCAAACCAGTACAAGCTCACCATATAGTATATTTGGTCTTGGAGAGTTGAAGATGGGCGGTTTTACCCAACATCACGGTGCTGGTGGTACATCGATAGCTCTACGAGATCAAAATAACTTTTCTTATTCTAATCCAGCCAGTTACTCAAATGTGAAATTCACTATTTACAATGCTGGTGCAGGGGTGAGTTTTGGTAAAATGTCTGATCAAATAACGGAGGCAAAAACTAATTCGGGTAATTTTAGTCATTTTGCGATGGCATTTCCGTTAACTACAAAAAAACCCATGGCATTTAGTTTTGGGGTTAATCAATACAGTGATGTAGGGTATGAAATAAAGAATACGGTTAGTACAGATACCCCATCTTATTTTAATCTCTACAACGGTTCGGGCGGAATTAATCGTTTGTATGTTGGCTATGGTATTGCGTTATTCAATAATTTTAGCCTAGGAGGTAACCTCAATATGAACTTTGGAAACATCCAATCTAGAAAGTATCGCGTTTATCCTAATTCAGATAAAGTTTACAGTTTCAGTGATGAAACATTTTATGCCTATAGAGGATTAGATTTTGATTTAGGCGTCCAGTATTCTGTTCAGTCAGGGAAGAAAAAAGAAAATAAAATTAACCACACCTTAGGTGCAGTATTACACGGTGGATCGATGTTGTATGGCGATGGTTATCGATATGCTGAGACCTTTTATGGCCCAAGTTTTCGAGTTGGTGGTTCTCCAGCTTCCATTGATACGTTGATGTATGAGGATAACAAGAAAGATACCATGGCAAAGCCTCTAGGAATTGCTTTGGGTTATACTATAAATAAAGGAGATAAATGGGCATTATCGCTTGAAGCTGAACAAATCTTGTTTTCTTCTATTGAAAATAGGGTTACTTCATCATCTTTCCAAGATAACATGAGATATTCAGCGGGTTTTTCACTTATTCCATCACCCAATTATGGTGAAAGAGGGTCTTTACTTAAACATATTCGGTATAGCTTAGGTGTACGATATGAAGACTTGTATTACAATTTTAATGCTCAACGCTTTCAAGAGTTTGGCATAAGTTTTGGATTAGGATTACCTGTAGTTAAGTCAGTTCGATTAGAAGATGAAAAGATGCCTGTGGTAAGTCGAGTAAATATTTCGGCGGAATATATCAAACGGGGTTCTAGCTCAAACGACTTTATACAAGAAGATTATTTTAAAATAGGATTAGGTTTAAATTTAAACGATAAATGGTTTACAAAAAGAAAATATCGATAAACATGAATTTTTTAAACAAGTGTATGCTAATGTTTGGCATGCTTCTAACAGTTGGATTGTTTGCACAGACAGAAGTAGATTCGACCACGAGTTCTGCAAACCCATGTGACAACAAATGGGGTAATGATAGTGCAGAAACAGCAAGGAAACTTTCTTTATTTAATCAATACTACCAAGAAAAGAAGTATGTCGAGGCGTTTCCATACTGGATGTATCTCTTCCAAAATGCTCCATGTATTCAAAAAAGAATAACTTACTCAGGTCCTTACATTATTAAAAAGGCATTGAGAGACACTTCTTACAAATCAAGATTTAGTGGATTAGTAGACACCTTATTGCTGTGTCACCAGAGAAGAATTGAATTTTTTGGCGATGAGGGTTATGTTAAAGGCAAGTGGGCAGATGATATGTCAAAATTGCAACCTAAGAACCGAGACAAGGCACTTTCTTTATTTGACGAATCTATTCGAATTCAGGGGAACAAAACACGATATGATGTTCCGTCCGATTACATCTATGCCGGTGTAAAACAATACAAAAAGAAAAAATTATCGTTGGATAGTTTGTTTTTAATTTTGGATCAAGTTACTCCAATTGTAGATGCCAATATTGTTAAATACACGGCATCAGGCTTATCAGTCAAAGATTCATTAAAAGGAGTTAAATGGGTGAAGACCCAAAATGCCATAATTGGGATGCTAAAACCCTATTTAGACTGTGATAAGCTAACTGAGCTTAAACAGCCTTATTTTGAGGAAAATAAAGGAAATTCCTCATGGTTAGCTTCAACGGTGAAGCTATTGGATAGAGGTGGGTGCGAAGGCCAGCCATTTTACTTTCAATGTGCTGAGGCGTCATTCGAATTAGAGCCTAATGTTAATGCAGCAATATCATTGGCAAAAGCCTTTGGTAAAAAAGGTGACGATGCGAAGTCTATCGAGTATTACCTAAAAGCGGCTGAACTATCAGAAACAGATGAAGATAAATTTAATATTTGGATTAAGTTAGCTAAGACAGCTAAAAATGCAGGTAAGTATTCATCAACACGAGATTATGCTAGAAAAGCTCTTGCCATTAATGGCAACAGTGGAGAAGCATATCTTTTAATTGGAGATGCGTATGCAGCTAGTGCTAGTAGTTGTGGAAGTGGCGATCTTGGAAGAGGAGGAGTTTATTTAGTAGCTGTAGATAAGTATGTAAAAGCGAGAAGTGTTGATCCATCTGTAGCAGAAACGGCAAACGCTAAAATTTCTAAATATTCAGCGTATTTCCCTGGTAAAGAAGATGCATTCTTCAAAAATATCAATAATGGGGATAGGTATTCTGTTGGGTGTTGGATTGGTGAATCAACCATAGTAAGAACGATTGGTGGATAGACATCTTAATGAGCTTATTAAACCATATACAAAAAGCGATAGCCGTACTAGCTATCGCTTTTTTGTTTGGTTGTAAGCCAAATCACTCAGCTGATGAACTATCGCAAATTAATCAGCAATTGGATAGTTTGAGTGTGGAGGTAGCCGAGAATGTTTATATTACTTACACGGATTCTGCCATTTTGCGGGCAACGATTAAAGCACCAATATTAAAGCGATTTCCTGATAAAAAAAATCCTCGTATGGAGATGCCTAATGGCGTTTCAGCGGTGTTCTATGATTTTATGGGTGATACCACAAGTACCTTAAATTCTAAATATGCAATGCATTATGAAAAGGAGGATAAAATAGAAATTAGAGATAGTGTTCGAGTGGTTAATCGTAACGATGAGGAAATTAAATCCGATGAATTAATTTGGGATAAGAAAGCAAGGAGAGTAACATCAAAAAAACCTGTTCGTGTGAGAATTAGGGACGAAAAAATTATTTCGGCTGAAGGGTTTGAAAGTGATGAGAGCTTTTTGAATTATAAGTTTTCTCGAGTTACTGGGGTTGTCTTCTTAGATGAAGATGAATCAACTGAGTAGCAAGTGTATATTTGAATTATGAAAAGATTGCCTCGAATTTTACAGATTATATGGATGATAGTTGGAGCGGTTTGCTTTTTTGAAGCCTACAGCAGCTATACTTCAGAAAATAAGGATATGAATACGGTATATCTTTTTTCAGCCCTTACTTTATTCGCGTTTTTTCGCTACTTTATGTTGAGACGTAAGGATTTTATAGAGAAAAAGCGGGATGGAAAATTTGATTAACAATCACATCCGATTTAACATTTATACTTTCAATAATCGAGGCATATTTGTTTTAAAAAAACTAACTTTGTATAACGTTTTAGCGTGAGAAAATCTTGGTGGAAAATATTGTCAATCGTGTGTGTAGCATATGCTATAGTGGGCGGATTTCTTATGCCTGCTCCAGATGATATCGGGATACTTGCGAAAACTATTCGCAATTTATATTATCACGTTCCGATGTGGTTTACGATGATCATCTTATTGACAACGTCCTATGTATATAGCATTAAGTATCTTTCCAAGGGAGATTTAAGACTTGATAACTTATCTGGAAGTTTTATTAAGGTGAGTATGGTGTTTGGCTTAATGGGTTTGGTTACAGGTTCCTTTTGGGCTAGATTTACATGGGGGACTTGGTGGGTTGAAGATGCAAAACTTAATGGAGCTGCAATCGGAATGCTCATTTATTTGGCATACTATATTTTAAGAAACAGTCTTGAAGATGATGTTCAACGAGCAAAGATTTCAGCTGTTTATAACCTTTTTGCATTCCCGATTTATATTGTTCTGATTATTATTTATCCCAGAATGGCAGAGACCAGCCTACATCCAGCTAGTGGTGATACGATAGGATTTAGTTCTTTGGATTTGGATAATAACTTGCGTAAGGTTTTTTATCTTGCAAGCATAGGGTGGATATTACTTGGTGTTTGGATAGCCACATTGAAATATAGACTTACAGAAATTAAAAGAAAATATGAGGAAATATAGTTGGATTATCATGTTGTTTAGTTTGTCTGCATTGGCAGAGAATTCAATGTCATTGGATGAATTCTTTTATCAAAATCAAAAAATCTATGTGGTAGTAGCTATCCTTTTAATTATTTTTTTGCTGATAGTAGGATATTTAATTCGATTAGATCGAAAGATTTCTAAACTAGAAAAGAATCAAAATGAAGCCTAAAGTTATCATACTTTTAATTATGCTAGCTGTTGCAATTGCGGCTATCATGAGTACCTATTCTGGTGCTGAAAAGAGCTCAACATTTAAAGAAGCAGATGCAAATCCAAGTGAGACTTATCATATCACGGGTTTTTTAATTAAAGATAAACCGATGGAGTATGATCCACATATTGATCCCAATTATTTTAGTTTTTATCTGAAAGACAAAAATGGGGACATTCGTAAGGTTGTTTCTACAAACCCAAAGCAACAAGACTTTGAACGAGCAGAGACGGTTAATATGTATGGTCGTTCAGATGGTGAAGTATTTCGAGCATCTAAAGTTATGCCTAAATGTCCATCAAAGTACAAGGATGAACAAAACAATAACTCTGTCCAATCGTCTTAATAGTGTATGCAATCGATAACATTTGTTGGAGAAAATTTAATTCTCGGTAACCTAGGACATTTTTTTGTAGTTGTTGCTTTTATTAGTGCTTTATTAAGTGCTGTTTTTTATACAAAATCTTCAGCAAATCGCAGTCTAGGTAGGGCCTTTTTTGTTACCCATACACTTTCTGTTTTAGGTGTATTTACTACACTTTTTGTTATTATTCAAGGTCATTATTATGAGTATGCCTATGCCTATGAGCATAGTAGTAATTCGCTACCATTACGCTATATGGTATCTTGTTTTTGGGAGGGTCAAGAAGGGAGTTTTTTGCTTTGGATGGTGTGGAATGCCCTTCTAGGTATCGTATTAATTTTTACCGCTAAAAAATGGGAGCGTGGTGTAGTGGCTATAATGGCCCTATCACAAGTGGTGTTAACGGCTATGATATTAGGGGTTGATGTAGTTGGAATATATAAACTGGGGAGTAGTCCATTTGAGTTACTGAGAGATAAGATGCAGGCACCTCTATTCTCAATGCCAAATTATTTGGATAATTTGATAGATGGAACAGGTCTTAATCCACTATTACAAAATTATTGGATGGTGATTCACCCCCCAACATTGTTTTTGGGTTTTGCATTGACGATTGTTCCGTTTGCTTTTGCTGTGACATCCTTATTCCAAAAAGAATATAGAGCTTGGATAAAACCTGCTTTGCCATGGGCTTTAGCTGGTGGAATGATATTAGGAGCAGGTATCATTATGGGTGGATTTTGGGCATATGAATCACTGAGCTTTGGGGGTTATTGGGCTTGGGATCCTGTAGAAAATGCCTCCCTTGTTCCGTGGTTGTTATTAATTTCAGGGATTCACTTGATGTTAATTAAGAAGGTAACAAACAGTTCAACGATAGCCTCATACACCTTGGTTATTTCATCCTATATAATGGTACTATACGCCACATTCCTTACTCGAAGTGGTGTTCTCGGTGAAACCTCTGTTCATTCATTTACCGATTTAGGTTTAGCTGGACAACTGATGCAGTTTGTGGTATTGTTTATTTGGCTCCCCATTATTGCTGTTACGGAGAGTGCAGCAAAGAGATGGTATATCATTATACCGGTTAGCATATTAGTATTGGTGCTTCCATTTTATACTAAAATCAGTTTTTATCCTTTACTAATTTTATCCTTATTGGGATTAGCGTGGTTTGTCTTGAACCTCAATAAAAATATTAATAATCATGCTAGTGAGGACAATATTTTAGGAAGAGAATTTTGGATGTTCATTGGATCATTAATGTTGGTTCTATCTGCTTTGCAGGTCTTGGTAGGCACTTCAAAACCGGTATTCAATAAAATTTTTGGTACAAATATGGTTCCCCCTGAAGATGTTGTTGGATATTATAATATGTACCAAATGCCCATAGCTATTGTAATTGCAATACTCATGGCAATTACCCAATTTTTTAGATACAAGAACACACCAAATACACAAAAGTTGATTAAAGAGATTGTTGTTAGTTTACTGATTTCAGTTGTTCTTACCTTTGGGGGGATATTTCTATTTGAGATCTCTAACCCCATGTTTGTCGTGCTCATGTTTGCTGGGTTTTATGCTCTTGTGGGTAATTTGGCTTATATCATTTTATATGTACGATCAATTCAATTGTCAGGGTCATCTATAGCTCATATTGGGTTTGGGTTGATGTTGTTGGGTGTTTTGGTTTCAAGTGCAAAGAAACAAGTGATTACTGCAGACTTTAGTGGTCAAATGGGAAATTTTGACGAAAAAGCACGAAGAGAAAACATGCTATTAATCAAAAATGAGCCTACTCGTTTAGGAGATTACATGGTCACCTATCAGGGAGATAGTGTGAGTGGAGAAGATATTTATTTTAAAGTGAACTATCAATCTATTGACGGTGAAGAATCATTTACATTATTACCAAACACGCAGATTAATGAAGATATGGGAGGAATCCTTCCCAATCCTGATACACGTCACTATTTAACTTATGATGTTTACACTCATATTACATCATTGCCTAAACCACTTACGGATAGCATAGATTGGAAAAACATCAAAGAGTATCCTATAAAAAAGGGTGATAGTATTCAGACCAACAATGGTACTGTTATTTTTACGGGAGTAGAGCAGAGTGATGGGAAATCAATTGGGCTCAAGAATACGACTTTGGCTAAGGCTTTACTAACTATAAAACAAGGGAATAACGAGCTATCTGCGGCTCCCATTTTTGGCATAAATTCCAATACCTATTTTAGTATTAGAGAGGAAGTTGCAGAAGCTGGATTGCGATTCGGATTTGAAATTAGACCAACCGAAAATAATCAGCCTGAGGCTATACTTGAAATAGCTGAGACGACACCTCAACCTAAATTTATTGTAATGAAAGGAATTGTTTTTCCATACATTAACTTACTTTGGCTAGGAACTATATTGATGGTTATCGGTTTTGGAATAGCTACTTGGAATAGATTAGAGCTTAAACGTGGGACATAAAATTTCATTCATAGGCAGTGGTCACGTAGCCACTAATCTTGCTCATGCATTTGATCGTGCAGGACATGATATCCTTCAGGTCATTAGTTCTAATACAGAGCGAGCCAAACAATTGGCAAATCGTTTCGGGTCGTATTATGGGAATGCGATTTCATCGGTAGACTTTAATGCAGATTTCATATTTATATGTGTAAACGATGAATCTTATTTTAATGTTTTAGAGGAGTTACCCAAAGGTCTAAAATCTACTATATGCCATACCTCAGGTCCTGTATCCATGGATGTAATTTCAGGTTATGCCCTAAACTATGGTGTTTTTTATCCACTGCAAAGTCTAAGAAAGGAAAAATACATTGACTTTATGGATGTCCCGATTTTTATTGAGGGAAATTCCGTTAATGTGAGAGAGGATTTGATGAACTTAGCGGATACGATTTCAAATAAAATTAGTGAGGTTACTTCTGCAGAGCGAGAGAAATATCATTTAGCTGCTGTATTTGCAAATAACTTTACTAATCTAATGTATACCCTATCACATAAATATTTAGAGGATGAGTCATTGGACTTTCAAAACTTAATACCAATTATAAAAGAAACGGCTAATCGATTAACTGAGAATGATCCTGTAAACTGGCAAACAGGCCCAGCAAAGCGAGGTGATTTAGCGATTATGCAGAAGCACATGGATATGTTGGAAGATCAAAAGCTAAAGGAAATTTATAAACAATTAAGCGACTACATCAAGTCAAATTGAAATTTTCAGTTATCTTTAGCAAATGATGAATAATCAGGAGTTTGTTAATAATCAGTTCAGTCAGTACACTCATGATATATTTGCTATTTGTGAAGATTTTAGACAACGTTTGGAACAACTTAATCGTCTTAAAAACAAGGTAAAAAAGGATGAGTCAAATCATTAATTTAAAATCAAGGCTTTTTTTGATTTTATTCTTTGGGTTGATGTGTTGTGTTCAATCACTAAATGCACAGGTGTTGGATATAAATCCAAATGTTCAATGGAAATATGTGAGGTCACAGCAATTGGAATTAAAAAATAAAAGTACTTATCAGTACGAATTTCCAGCTGAAAAAGGATATGATTATATCTTCAGCTTGAATATTAACGAATCAGGAATAGAAACGTACGTCAGTGTTTATGATATTCAAATGAAACCAATTGCGGGAGAGGGTGACCAAAGCAAGACCAATCAACTTCAATTTAGAGTGCCATCAAGCGGCACATACATGGTTTCATTAGCTTATAAAGGCCCAGATGACAATGAGTCTACGCCTATTGACTTCACCCTGATTAGACGTGCAATTGTGGAGTAAAATGCTATGATTTCTACAGCCAGTGGTTGAATGTATCTCCTCTTAATCCCAGTCTTAAAGTTTCAAGTGGAATTATTTCATGAGGGGCAATATTACCTAGGTTGACATTGTGACCGTATAGCGTTAAAAACCATACCTGCTGAACTTTTTGAGGAGCTTCCCAAAGAATAGTGTCCAATGGGATATGCTGTAGAATTTCTTCAATAAGACCAGATCGTATTTCGCCAGAATTCCGAAATATACCTACAGTTCCACTTTCACGAGCTTCGGCTATGACTTTCCAAGCACCTGCAGCTATTTCAGCTTTCATCATGGCAATCCATTTGTAGGGTGGAATAATTTTTTCTGCATCTTTACTACCTACTTCACTCAAAACTGTAAAATCTTTGGCAAGTGTACTGATGTATTCACATTTTTGATCTTCACTAATTTCCATGCTACCATCGGATACTTCAGCATGAGTAATGTTGTATTTGTTGAGTAGTCGTTTGTAGTCGTCAAATTGATTACGGATTACATAAGCCTCAAACAAGGTTCCACCAAAATACACAGGGATGTTGGCTTCTTGGTATATTTCGAGTTTTCTAGTGAGTGATGGAGTTACGGTGCTTGTTCCGAATCCCAGTTTGATGATGTCTGTCTTATCGGCGGCAACTTCCAAGAAATCTTCTGCTTGTCTGCAGCTTAGCCCTTTGTCCATGACCATGGTGAGACCACTTTCTCTGGGTTTGGACGGACGATCAGGAATATTTTTGAGGTTAAAATCGGGGTTTATCATAAGTTTTAGTTGATGTATATATCGATGATGTTAGTGATGTTTTGGTTGTTTTCTAAAAATGGTGCGAACTCATACAATAGAATATACTCTTTTGGATTTAGCTTTAAAGCAGCGTGTAGAAAATTATATCCTTTTTCAAATTGTCCCAGTGTGAACGTATAAGAGGCTATTCGGTAGAAAATTCTAGCATCTTTATCATGGTACTCAATGTGGTCCATTAAAAGTTGAACGGCATCTTCCAAATCGCCGAGTTCAAATTTAGCATGGGCATAGTCTAAAAGAATTTCGATGGTATCTTGATCTATTTGCTGTGCTTGGTGGTAGTAATGATAGCACTTCTCTTTATTTTCTTGAATTAAAAAGAGTTCTGCTAATTCAATGTTATAAATTACTTCATATCGATCAATATCGATGGCTTTAAGTAAGTTTCTCTCGGCATCCTTCCACTGATTATTTCGCTTATAGATACAGGCTATTCCAAAGTATGCATCTGATAGATTCGGATTGATTTTTAACGATTTTTGATAGTGATATTTAGCAGCATTATCATCTTTCAGATTCTCGTAGCATTCTGCAATGTTACAGAGAACTTCAGCATCCGTTTCATCGTTGTCAAGTGACAATTTTAACGATTCAATCGCTTCTGGGTAGTTCCCAAGTTCCATCAAGCAATTTCCCTTGCCTAGATGCCCCATGGTATTATGGTCGTCTATGGCAATACAGTATTCATAGGCATCAATCGCTTCTTTATTCTGATCTTGTCTTTGGTGAATTAAACCCATGAAATACCATGCACTGTAATTGTAGGGATCTGCATCAATTACTTTTTGAAGGTAGGTTTTCGCATGTGAATATTGATTAATATCAATAAATAGTTTGGTGAGTTCTTGGATGCTCAATTCGTCTTTTAGGAAATCCATTGAAATTACATTGAGGTAAGACATGGCTTTTTTATCTTTACCAAGCACAAAGTTTATTCGAATCAGACGAATTAAAATTTCTTCATCATTGGCATCAATACTATGTGCAAATAGGTACATTTCGAGAGCACGTTTGTATTGTAGGCTTAAAGTATAGCAGTCGCCAAGTAATTTAGCTATTTCACCATTTTGAGGTTCAATTTGACGGTATTTTTCCAGCAATTTGATTGCAGCATTGATGTTTCGTTGGGCAATGTAGAGTTCCGACTTTTTAATTTGATAGTAACTTTCGAAAGGGAATAGTTGCTCACCAAAAGCAATTGCACGATTCGCTTTTTTGAGCTGATCAAAGTCTAGATAATAATCAATAAGACGACTCAATTCGTCGTTGTCATAGAAAAAACTTTCGCCACTTTGGAGCATTTGCTCAAAGTTTTTGGCTTTTTCTTCCATGCCATCCTCAAAATATTCATTGCGATCCATGTTCATGTTTTTGGTTTTCCCAAAGGTAGCGATACTCAATCAGAAATCTGGGTTCAAAGGTCGCTATTATGAATTGTTTTGCCAACATAATAATCACACAAAAAACGGCTCACTTGTTAAGCGAGCCGTTTGATGTTTAACAAAAATTACACGTTTTATGTCTATTGGTCTCTTGATTTTCTGCGTAGAAATCTTCTTCGTCTACGTCTTTTACGTTTTCTAGGTTTTCGGTGTTCAATTTCTTTTGGAGTTTCATTTTCATGAAGTGCTATCTCATTCGAATCCAATGCGGTAACACTCAAATCTATACTACAGGTGTGTAGTGTAGAATGTACATCATTTGAGGCTTTTGCATTCGTTGGTTTAAACATTAAAGCGAAACCAATAAGCGTGGCTGTCCATAAACCATGACTTAACGCCTTTTTTGTCCTTGTTGTTTTTACTAATAAGTTTTTCATACTTCTATAACTGCAAAAGCTATTCCAAGCGTATATTATTTTAATTTTCCTTCGTCTGCAAATGAGTAGTATCCCGTGTTTGAAACGATGATGTGGTCCAAAATTTGGATATCGAGCGTCTGACTTGCCTGAATTAATTTTTGGGTGAGTTTAATATCAGCTTGACTTGGATTGAGATTGCCACTGGGGTGATTGTGGCACAAGATGAGACTTGAGGTGTTGTGTTCTAAAGCTGCCTTGAATACCCGTTTGGGGTCAACGATCGTTTGTGCAATTCCTCCATCACTCACCTGATAGGGCTTGATAATGGAATGATTGTTACTCAATAGAAGCACCCAAAATTCTTCGTAGTTTTTATCTTGCAGAAGAGGTTTAAAAAAATGGTAGGCATCCTTGCTACTTTTAATGATATTGGTCGTTTGCTGGGCTCTTTTTCTTCGTCCTCCTAGCTCTATTGCCGCAATTAAGCTGATGGCTTTTGCTGGGCCAATACCCCCAATTTTACACAAATCTCGGATACCCATTTTGGATAGGGTATTCAGGTCGTTGTCTGCAAGCTGAAGAATTTCGCGTGCGAGGTCCAGTGCCGATTTGTTCTTGGTATCATTGGAAAGGAGTATGGCAATCAATCCGGCATTACTGAGTACAGATCTGTCTTGGTTTGCCAGTTTTTCACGAGGCTTGTCATCGTCTGCCCAGTTTTTTATAGAGATATAGTCCGTCAAGTTTTTAATCAATAAAAAAGCCTTCTGCTCACACAGAAGGCTTCAAAAATATTGTTTTCTTAGGGAAATTATCCTAAAGATTTCACATGCTTAGCAAGCTTACTTTTGAGGTTAGCTGCTTTGTTTTTGTGAATAATGTTCTTCTTTACCAGTTTGTCTAGTTTGGAGAAAGTCTCACGCATGATTTTATCTGCCTCAGTTTTATCCTCTGACAAACGAACTTTTTTAATCCAAGTTCGAGCGGTTTTGTGCTGATACTTATTTCGAGCAGTTTTTGCCTCGTTACTGCGTATTCTTTTTAATGTGCTTTTATGATTTGCCATTTTATTCTTAAAAAAGGTCTGCAAAAGTAATATTAATATTGATTTTATGCACCTCTGAGGTGTATTTTTTAGAGATTGGACATTTAACCCAATTCATCTTTTGTGCAGTCCCATTCATAATCTTTGGTTTTTGGGATGATATCATGCGATTTTTCACCAACGATAACGGTGCAATTACTCGGGATGGAACCCCTTATAAAACAACCGGCACCAATGGTTACATTGTCGCCAATAGATGAACCCGCTACGATGCTTACATTGGCACCAATCCAAACATTATCTCCAATTTCAATTCCTTTGGTGTGGCTTTTTTTGCGGTGATCATATTTGTAGTGGTTGGTTGTTGTTAGAATCGAATTCTGACCAATATTTACATTATTGCCCAATTTCAAACCGCCACTAGCGTTGATGTATATGCCTGGATTGTCACCTGGATCAGAACAAATCCCTTTTTGAATGGATTCCCAACCTACAATTTTACTTCTAAAGTCCACAGGCCAAGGTACGCTTCCATTGATTCTAAGTATCTTTTGAGAAATGAAATACTGCTTCAATACCTGATAGTTTTTCATGTATCCATGACGAGGTCGTTTGTATTGTGGCCACAACCATTTGACAAAAACTCGAAGGATGTTATCATCCAGTTTGCCACTGATATATTTTAAAACCTTTCTCATGTTAGGGGAGTAAAACGCCTTTGAGGGAGAACCCTAAATACGCCAAAACTCCAGTAATTAGTATTGCAAATATGGTTTTTGCAATCAAGTTTTTACCAAATAAGACAAAGAAATAATTGAGAATAGCCAACCGAAGTACAATCCCAACCCCGGCAAACCATGCGAGTGCAGTTCGGGTGTTTCCTCCTAGGGTATATCCGAGATACAATGCACCAAAAGTGCTTGCAAGAAAAATGAAATTATATCCAAGCTGAACTTTGAGCTTTTGATATGTTTCAAATGCACTACTAAACGAACTGGTCAAAAACATCGTGAAATAGAAGAGAATCATAATTTGAATGTATATCCCGGTCTCTTCCCATTGACTACCCAGAATAAGTGGAGCAATGCCATCTCCCCAAACCAATAGGATAATTATGGGGATGATTCCTATGAAAAACAAGGTGTTTACCAATTGATGAGCCATTTGACTGGCATTTTCTTTTTGATCGCGAATGCGAGCGATTCGCTCAAAAAACACTTGACCAACTGCCAATGACAACATGCTCATCGGAAGGTAGGTCAGTTTATAGGCATTTCCGAAGTATCCGGTGGCTTGTTGTCCATCCAATGCGGATATCACAAACACGGGCATACTCGTTGCCAAAATATTTAGAATGGCTGCTGGGGAGCTAAAAAAAGCAAAAGACCGATAGGATTTTGCGAGGTTTAGCAAGTTCTGTTTGGAGGTGTGGAACAATCGAACAGGTAATTTGTAGAGCAGGTGCAGTAAAGCGATCGATTGCCCCACAATTTGACCGATAAATAATCCATTTCCATTCAGCAAGGGGGCAAAGGGATGCATCAATTTGTATCCTGTTCCTGAAGCAGAAAACAATACACGATTACTCGAAATGGTATTGAATTTTTTAATTCGGTTGTGCCATAGGATAATGGATTCGGTACTGCTTGTGATCCATACGATAAGCGGAATACCAAATAGTAAGTTGGGATTGTTGAGATTAAAAAAAACGCCCATTGTGTTTTTAAAACACATCACAACACCCAGGATGATAGCACTGATTGTCAAATTTAAAAACAAGCTCAAACGCAGGATGTCTTTGGCTTGATTGGAGTCATTTTCAACGACAATGGCCATTTCGTATCGTAGTCCAGCGATGGCAATAAAGACACCAGCCAGTTTCATGATGGTTTCGATCTCACCAAAATCTTCGGGGGAATACATTCTACCCAAAAAGTACAATGCCCCAAATCCGATGATTTGAGCAATGAGTGATCCACTAAAAAGAAGACCCGCATTTTTGAAAAAGTCCTTTTTTATCAATTTCAATACAACAAAGAAAACCCATCTGGTTAGATTTTATTCATTTTGGTGTTGAGCGAGAGGTGGAAGGGGGAATAATTTTTTTGTAATCTCTTTGTAAAATTGGTAAGAGGTTGAATTATGAATACATGGTTTGGCTATCATTGCAGTTGACAATGTAATTAAACTCAAAATGACACAAGAAAACAATCAGTAAATTAAGTCAGAGAAAAGATACACCACGGCAGTAATTCTATCGGGTGTTTTTGGAGTGGTTGGTATCCATCACTTATATGTTGAACGTTGGGGAATCAGAAAAAGACAATGAAAAAATTAAATAATAAAACTAATAAAATAATAGAATATGCACAAAAGTTCAATGATCAGAATGGAGTAGTTTGTACACCAATTCGCCTCAAAGATTAAAAAAAAGAATATAAAAGTTTTAGATGTTGGAAGCTATGGTGTAAATGGAACTTATAAAGGATTGTTTTCGGATAGCAATTATGAGTATGATGGCTTAGATATGGAGGAAGGGCCTAATGTAGATATTGTAATAGAAAGACCGTATGATTGGTCAACAATAAAAACAGACAGTTATGATATTGTTATATCTGGTCAAGCTTTTGAACATATTGAGTTTTTTTGGATAACTATGTCAGAGATGACTCGTATATTGAAAAAAGATGGTCTTATGTGCATTATAGCACCTAATGGTTTTAGAGAACATCGTTTTCCCGTTGATTGTTATAGGTTTTTTTCTGATGGGATGATTGCTTTGGCAAGATATGTGAGTTTAGAAATTTTACATGCTCACACTAATTGTGCACCAATTAATTCAATAGAAAAAGAGTGGTTTAGCGAGAAAAACGCGGATTCGATACTCGTTGCTAGAAAAGAATATGAAGGTTCTCCAAGATTTATAGATGTTAAAACATATCAATGTATTCCTGCAAATTAAGAAGAACTAAGAATAGGTTTTATTAAGTCAAAAGAAAAAGAATACAAAAAAATATCATTGCGGCGAATTCTCCGTAAGATTCAATTTAAACTTGACAATTTTTTGCAAAAGTAGTGGAAGGTAAAGTGGAGATATTTACTCAATTAAAAATAGAACCAAAGCTAATCAACTCCCACCAATTCCTTTTAACTAGAGAAAATACTACTCCGTTTTATATTTCATTAGGGTTTAAGGATAGGTTAAATAAATTTGCAATATGTCTGAAGAACATTTTAAAAGTGTCATCTCTCATGCCAAGGAGTATGGCTTTGTTTTTTTGAGTAGCGAAATCTATGACGGTCTTGCGGCTGTGTATGATTACGGCCAAAATGGGGTCGAATTGAAAAAAAATATTCGGGAGTACTGGTGGAAAAGCATGGTGCAGCTTCACGAAAACATCGTAGGTATCGATGCAGCCATATTCATGGCACCCCAAGTATGGAAGGCGAGTGGTCACGTAGATGGGTTTAGTGATCCGATGATTGACAATAAGGACTCTAAAAAACGCTATCGTGCAGATGT
The DNA here is from genome assembly GCA_024645005.1 of Bacteroidota bacterium. Classification (GTDB taxonomy): domain Bacteria; phylum Bacteroidota; class Bacteroidia; order NS11-12g; family UBA9320; genus UBA9320. Next base: position 19,138 of record JAHEGS010000013.1, on the reverse strand, counting down.
GCTCATAGAAGACTACCAAGAGAAATACAGACAAAAAAATCAAAAAGAGATTACCAAAGCCAAAAAACGCTTTGGAGACGACTTTGACCTTGAACAGTTTGTGGCAACCAATCCGAATATTGCTCGGAATAATGCTAAAATAGCAGCTATTGATGAACGATTGAAAGCGGGTTTGGAATCGGGAAATCTTCACTTGGTGAAAGAACTGATTGAAGAATTGGGAATTGCTTGTCCCGTGAGTGGAAGTAAGAATTGGACGGATGTTCGTCAGTTTAATTTGATGTATAGCACCCAAATGAGTGCTACTGATGGAGACAACAAAATATACTTGAGACCCGAAACGGCTCAAGGGATTTTTGTTAATTACCTGAACGTGCAAAAGACCGGTCGTATGAAACTGCCTTTTGGAATCGCTCAAACCGGAAAAGCGTTTAGAAATGAGATAGTTGCTCGGCAATTTATCATGCGAATGAAGGAATTTGAGCAAATGGAGATGCAGTTTTTTGTATCCCCAGGGGAGGAGATGGAATGGTATCAGCATTGGAAAGACCATCGAATGAAATGGCACCTCAATCTAGGGATTGACGAATCAAAATACCGTTTTCATGATCATGTCAAGCTAGCACATTACGCCAATGCAGCTGTAGATATTGAGTATGATTTTCCATTTGGATTTAAAGAAGTGGAGGGTATCCATTCTCGTACCGACTTCGATTTGAAACAACATGAATTGGCTACAGGCAAAAAATTACAATATTTCGATAATGAGAAAAATGAGAGCTACGTCCCTTATGTAGTAGAAACCAGTATTGGTTTGGATCGGATATTTTTAGTCCTCATGAGTAATGCATTGCAAACCGAAGATTTGGGAGAAGGTCAATCGCGAACGGTTCTGAAACTACCCCCAGCATTATCGCCATTTCAGTGTGCTATTTTGCCTTTGGTGAAAAAAGATGGATTACCCGAATTGGCTAAAAAAATCATGAAAGATTTGAGCCTCGATTTTAATTGCTACTACGAAGAAAAGGATAGTATCGGTAAGCGATACAGAAGACAAGATGCTATCGGAACTCCTATTTGTATTACCGTCGATCACGATAGTTTGAACGATCAAACCGTAACCATTCGATATAGGGACACAATGGATCAAAAGCGTATTTCTTTGGAGGAGCTTCATACAATTATCGAAAAAGAGGTCAGCATGAAAGCACTTTTGAGCGGTTTGGTTTAATCTGTACTCAGATTTATTTCTGAATTGATTGGCAGTCATTTTAAACGATTATCTTCGAACAATCAGAATGCGTTTATTTCTATCATTTTTAGGATTATTCATCTTCTATTTGGGAATAGCTCAAAGTCAAATTTCAGCTACATCACGATTTGATATTCAGCAATGGGATTCAGATAGAATTCCTGTCATTCTAAAAATAAATGATGAATTTGATGTCTCTTATATTCAAAATGTGGGAGGTAAGGTGGGTTCTCAGATTGCAGATATCGTAACCCTTCGGATTGATAAGCATGCATACGATGAATTATGCAAAATGCCAGGAATTGAATATATACAATTGGCACATAAGTTGGCACCCAGTCTAAAGCGTGTAATTCCAGATATAAAAGCCGATAGTGTATATCACAGTAAAATGTTGGAAATGGGTTATACGGGCAAAGGTGTCATCATTGGGGTGACCGACTGGGGTTTTGATTATACGCATCCGATGTTTTATGATACCGCAATTCAGCATACTCGAATTTTGGCGGCATGGGATCAGTTTAAGAAAAGTGGTCCTGCTCCTGATGGCTTTAATTATGGAACAGAATATGAGGGTGAAGAGGAATTGCTTGCTGCTCAAAAAGATACCGTTAATATTTATGGTTATGCTACGCATGGCACACACGTGACGGGAATAGCTGGTGGTGGAGGAGCGGAAACAGTTCATCGAGGTGTGGCATATGAAGCAGATTTTTTATTGACTACTTTCTTGGTGGATGAAGCGGCTGTAATTGATGCTTTCAATTGGATGAAAAGAAAAGCGGATGAGTTAAACAAGCGACTGGTGATTAACATGAGCTGGGGGCTGTACAACCTTGGGCCATTGGATGGAACCTCTCTGGTTAGTCAAGCCATTAATTACTTGTCCCGCGAGGGTGTTGTGTTTGTAACATCAGGAGGGAATAATGGAGATGTGAATTTTCATATCAAAAAAACATTCGATCAGGATACCATTCAATCTAGAATTGAATTTTATAGCTATGGGAATAATCCCAATATGTGGGGACAAAGTATAGGAATGTGGGGTCAAGAAAATCAACAGTTTAGTGGAGGATTTACAGTGTATGATAATGCAAAGAATACCTTGTATAATTCTCCGTATTTCGATACCAAAGGCTCTTATTATATCGATTCATTTGTGGTTGTTCAGTCTGATACAATTTTTTTTAATGCAGCGGTAGATGAAATTCACCCATTGAATAAGAAACCGACTATCCGATTGCGAATAAAAAATACGAATACTCAATTGCGAATTGGATTAAAAGCATGTGCTGAAAAAGGAACGGTCCATTTTTACAATGTCACGGAGCTGACCACGGATGTCGGGAATTGGGGGATGCCTTTTTCACCTGACATGGATGGATGGGTTGAGGGGGATAATTTATATGGATTGGGTGAGCCAGCTAGTACAGCATCTGTAATCACTGTGGCAGCATACCGGTCTGAATTTACCTTATCCAATGGGGTAAGCACTGGAGGGTTCAGAGCTGATTTTAGTAGTATTGGTCCAACCATAGACGAGCGAATGAAACCCGATATTTCGGCTCCAGGAGTGAGTGTTGCTAGTAGTGTGTCATCTTTTACAGATCGAAATTATGATTTGCTGTTGAACGCACGTTTTGAAGGCAAAAATTATCCATTCTCCCGATTTTCAGGGACAAGCATGAGTAGTCCAGTTGTTGCGGGTGTAGTTGCATTAATGTTGCAGGCAAATCCACGATTGGATTATGCTGAGGTAAAAGAAATTTTAAAATTAACTGCACGTCAAGATCAACATACTGGAATCATTTCCGATTCGGGAAGTACCCAATGGGGATATGGTAAAATAGATGCTTTTCAAGCTGTGAAATTAGCCGAATCTTGGGTAGATGAGTCCTGTTGTTTGGGTAAACTTTTCCCAAATCCCGCAAATGATAGGGTATACCTTTCAAGCGACTCTGTTGAAGTGGCTCGAATGTTCTCAATGGAGGGTCAATTTTTAGGAGAGTTTGAAATCAGTAGGGATAAGGGAATAGACTTATCGGGCCAGGTTCCTGGAATGTATTTAATTGTATTGGATTCGGGCCAAAGCCAATTGTTGTTGGTCGATCATTAATTTTTATGATGTCTATATAAAAAGACTTTTATCTTTATTTTTAGGATATGGTCTAATTTTGAACTGATGTTAAATATTTCACTTATTCAAATTCAATATTTGATTGCTCTAGATGAGCATCGAAATTTCATAAAAGCTGCTGAAGCTTGTTTTGTGACTCAACCTACTTTGAGCATGCAAATGAAAAAATTAGAAGATGAATTAGGAGTCTTAATTTTTGATCGAAGTAAGCAACCCATTGTTCCTACTTCTATTGGTGAAAAAATCATTCGTCAAGCCAGAACAATATTTCGAGAGACCGGACAAATTGAAAATATTTTAAGCGACTTTACAGGAGATATTTCTGGAAGTTTAAAGATTGGTGTTTTGCCTACCATAGCTAATGCACTCATTCCAAAATTAATCCGGGCAGTTTCGGATAGTCACCCTGACTTGAAGTTGACTATTAAAGAAGGGTTGACCCATGAGATTATAGAAGACTTGGAACACGATAGATTGGATGTGGGTATTATTTCGACTCCTGTTAAGCATAATGGGTTGGTTGAAAGGAATTTATATAATGAAAAATTTAGAATTTATGCTCATCCAGACCATCCCAGTTTTTCAAAAAAGGCATGGGAAGCAACTGACTTGTTAGAAGACAAGCTGTGGTTGCTTTCTGAAGGAAATTGCTTTAGAGTGCAGACCATTAACCTGTGCTCACTTCCAGATGAAAAATTAAATCATCTCGCCTTGACGTATGAGAGTGGAAGTTTACAAACCCTGAAGAAAATTGTTGATTTTGAGGGAGGAGCTACCATTATTCCAGAGTGGGAAGCCAGTGAGTTGGACGATAATTCTTTGGATAATCTCAGGGCGTTTAGAGCAGATGACGCAGGAAGAGCTGTTGGATTAATCTATACCAAATTCTATGCAAAAGATAAGGTGATTAACAGACTAGAAGAAATGATTGTCAATTGTCTTCCTCGTTATGTAGCCGAGAACAAGGACCTAAAGATTATCGAATCTTAGCATTTAAAGTCCCATCAATAAATCCATAGGATCTTTGCCCATGAGCATGGTTTCTGGATTTTCGAGGTAATTTTTAACACTAACCAAGAAACCAACAGATTCTTTACCATCTATAATTCGGTGGTCATAGCTCAGAGCAACAAACATCACTGGGCGAGCCACAATGTTTCCTTTTTCTACAACTGGTCTCTCAACGATGTTGTGCATTCCAAGGATAGCACTTTGAGGAGGATTGATAATGGGTGTGCTGAGCATACTTCCGAAAACACCACCGTTTGTGATGGTAAATGTACCACCTGTCATTTCGGGGATGGATAGTTTGCCGTCTCGAGCTTTAATGGCCAATCTTTTTACCTCACTTTCAATTTCCCATAAGGTCATGTTCTCCACATTTCTCATGACTGGAACCATCAATCCTTTTGGACTACTAACAGCTATCGAAACATCCACGAAATCGTTCATGACCATTTCTTCACCATCAATAAATGCATTGACTTTGGGGAATTTTTGCAAGCTTAAAGCACAAGCACGTGTAAAGAAACTCATGAAGCCAAGATTAACTCCATGCATTTCTTTGAATTTTTCTTTGTACTTAGCTCTGGTATCAAATATAGGTTGCATGTTTACCTCGTTAAACGTGGTAAGCATGGCTGTTTCATTTTTTGCAGATACTAATCTTCGAGCAACTGTTTTTCGGAGGTTACTCATTTTTTCGCGATGTTGTTCACGACTAGGTTCAGAAGACTCACCGTAGTTAGTATCGGCATTGGCTAAAATGGCATCGTATTTTGTGATTCTACCATCCTTGCCTGTTCCAGTTACAGCCTGAGGAGAAATGTCCTTTTCAGCAAGTATCTTATTAGCCGCCGGACTTGGAGTACCCGTTGCGTAATTGGATGTCGTACTTTTTTCAGCTACTTCTGCCTTTGGTGCAGGTTCTTCTTTTTGGGATGTGGTTTCTTTGGGTGCAGGTGCCGCTTTTTCAGCCGGTGGTCCAGCACTAGTGTCAATAGAGGCAACTACTGCTCCAATTTCTACATCTTCACCTTCTTCAACTATAATCTTGAGTGTGCCAGCTTGTTCAGCATTTAATTCAACAGTAGCTTTGTCACTTTCCAGTTCTGCTACTGCCTCATCCATTTCAACATAATCTCCATCTTCTTTCAACCAGCTAGCAATCGTAACTTGGGTTATTGATTCACCAACAGATGGTATTTTTAACTCTACTGACATTTAGTTATTATAATTGAACATCAAAGGTAAAACAGATTTTCAACTTAAGAGGTCCATTCTGTGAGATTTTATATCAAGATCATTAATTTATTTTTTAGCATTCCTCCAAAGCACCATTTAACCCAAAGTTCAAATTGAAATCTAATATGACCATGGTGTTGGATAACTAAATCCATATGTATATTCGTGTGTTCTTGTAAGAGGAGTTATAGAATCAATGAGTGTTCAATTATGCATAAAAGCATTAATCCAAAATCTTCCAGGTGATACTGCTGTAATTTCACCGGGGAGTAGGAATGCTCCTATACTTTTTGCATTAAATCATTTAAAAAGAAACTGCTATTCGATTATCGATGAACGCAGTGCTGGTTTCATGGCATTGGGGATGGCAAAACATACTCGTCAACCTGTCATATTGAATTGTACTAGTGGCACGGCATCTCTTAACTATTACCCTGCTATTGCTGAGGCTTTTTATGCAAGAGTACCTTTGATTGTAATTACTGCAGATCGACCACCTGAGCAGATTGATGCCTGGGATGGGCAAGCTATTCGCCAGAAAAATGTCTACAGAAACCATATTCGTGGCGAGTTTCAAACACCCGATTCTTTTGATGATGAGTCGGCATTTACAGCCATAGCTCAACAGGTGGTGAATTGTTTGCAATCTGAAATACCAGGACCCGTTCATATCAATGTTCCAATCAGAGAACCATTTTATGATATGAGTCCTTCTGATACCTCCTCCAATACAGAAGTTAATTTTCCATCAGTTCCTAAAATAGATCTCAGCTTGAGTTCCATAGCTGCAGAGGCTAATATATCTTTTGATCACAAAAAAGTGCTTGTTTTTAATGGGATGGATGATGGGGAAGGGATTACAATAACTTCTGACAAAGCTGTTATTCTTTCCGATATCACTTCTTCAAAACAGAGCAATGTATCCTACTGGGATGCCATGTTATTTTCATCATTATCAAAACAAGGTGGCATGGATGCTTTGAAAGTATTGTCCCCCGATATTTTGATTACTTCAGGCACAACAACCGTTTCCAAAGGGCTAAAACATTTGTTAAAGATTCATAAACCAGAGGCTCATTTTCATATCACCAATTATAATGAAGTAGGGGATATGTTTGGAAGCCAACCTCAGTTATTAAATCCTTCAGAGATTCAATTTTCTCAATCTAACAGTGCCATTTCAATTGAAGTAAGCTATTTAACGGCATGGAAAAATATGACGGAGTTATTTCAGTCGAAATTTAGTCAATTGGATTGGTTGGGATATCACGAGTTTTCAATTGTTAATTTTATTCTTGAGAAATTAAAGTCAGGAACAATTTTACATCTCAGTAATTCGATGCCAGTGAGGTATGCCTCGTTTTTGATGAATGATAAACGTGCGGATAATACGGTATTTGCCAATCGAGGAACTAGCGGAATAGATGGATGTACGAGTACAGCTTTGGGCAATGCACTAGTGACCGATAAAAATGTGCTGCTGATAACAGGTGATCTTGCTTTTTTTTATGATGTAAATGCATTTTTCAATCAACATTTGCCTCAAAACTTGAAAGTCATCATACTGAATAATCGTGGTGGTGGAATTTTTAACCTGATTAAAGGTCCAGAAAACATGGGTGAATCGAGAAAACTTCAAAGCACGCCTCACTTTTTAAACGCTTCTGCATTATGTACTCATTTTGGGATACCTCATTTTGCGGCAAATGATATTGGTAGTTTTAGAAGTTGCTATAATCAATTTGAAGCGTATAAGGGTGCTGCTGTGTTAGAATTGACTACACGAGAAGAGGAAAACCAAAAAGCGTTTGATGAGTTTATGAATTTATAAATTCTATTACTCGTTTTTTTACTTATTCGAGTGGTTAAGTTGTTAAGTTGAATTTAATTTGCACCATGTCATCAGAAACCTCCGCATTAAAGAGAACAAAGTTGTATAATAAGCATACGAATTTAGGGGCTAAAATGGTTCCTTTTGCTGGGTATGAAATGCCGGTTCAATATACGGGTTTAGCTCAAGAACATCATGCAGTTAGAAATAGTGTTGGGGTATTTGATGTAAGTCATATGGGTGAATTTGGTGTTAAAGGTAAAGACGCTGAAGCCCTCATATCATGGATATGTTCCAACAGTATAACCAAAATGGTAGATATGCAAGCTCAATATAATTGCATGCCTAATAATCAAGGAGGTATTGTAGATGATTTGATTGTTTATCGGTGGAATCAACATGAATATACATTAGTTGTAAATGCAAGCAATATTTCAAAGGATTGGGATTGGATCATGGAACAAAAGACCGCTAAAGGTTTTGATTGTGAGTTGGAAGATATGTCAGACGATATTTCACTCATTGCGGTTCAAGGTCCCAATGCTGTTCATGTTTTGCAGAAATTAACCTCTATTGATCTCAGTGCAATTAAATTTTATCACTTTGATGCTGGAAGTTTTGCTGGTAGTGATGATGTGGTAATCAGTAATACGGGTTATACAGGATCTGGGGGTTTCGAATTGTATGTCTGGAATCATGAAGCTGAAATGATATGGGATGCCATCATGAGTGCTGGAGAAGAATTTGATATCATACCTTGTGGTTTGGGAGCTAGAGATACCCTTAGATTAGAGAAAGGGTATTGTTTATATGGTAATGATATCAATGATGAGACTTCCCCAATTGAGGCAGGTTTAGGTTGGATTACAAAATTTAGTGAGCCATTTAACAATCAAGATTACCACAAAAACATCAAAGACAATGGGCCAGAAAAAAAACTGGTTGGTTTTGATATGTTGGAGAGGGGAATTCCAAGGCAACATTATCTCATCTATGATATGAACGAAAATTGTATTGGAGAAGTAACAAGCGGTACGCAAAGCCCAAGTCTCGGAAAAGCAATTGGAATGGGGTATGTTTCATTATCAAACTCAAGTGTTGGTGAAGAATTTTACATTCAGATTCGAAAAAATAAGATTAAGGCCAAAGTAGTTAAACTACCATTTGTAGATTAAAGCCTCAATTGATCTTCATTTAAAATTCATTACCTCCTTATTTCTCATTAAATTTGCTCCATGAGTTTGTCCGAACAAATCAACGACCAAATGAAGCAGGCGATGAAAGCGAAAGACCAAAGTACGCTTCGTGGTTTGAGAGCAATTAAAGCAGCATTGCTATTACTTCAAACCCAAGAAGGTGGAGGAGAAGTTACAGAGAAGGATGAGATGGAAGCTCTTGTCAAAATGGCAAAACAACGCAAGGATTCCATTCGGATTTTTAATGAACAAGGGAGGTCTGATCTCTCCAAAATAGAAGAGGAAGAATTATCTATAATTGAAAAATTTCTTCCAGCTCAACTTAGTCCTGAAGAAATCGAGAATGAGGTAAAATCAATCATTTCACAACTGGGTGCCACCAGTATGAAAGATATGGGCAAGGTTATGGGAATGGCTAATGGCAAGCTAAAAGGGAAGGCTGATGGTAAGTTGATTGCCGATATGGTCAAGGGGCTATTAGCAGGATAAAAAGATTCTTAAATCCGTATAAACCGAGTAATTTTTAGCATATAGTAGGTCTAAATTCTTATGAAAGGAACTACTTTTATCTTTTAACTGATAGTCTGTTGTGTAAACACCTGGCTTGATAGTTGGTAGATCCGTACTTTTTGTAGCGTATCCAACCCAAGTTTTTTTGCCGAATAAAACTGCTGTTGAATGAGTCAATTTATCTCGAGTTTTCTTAAATAAAATTAAGAGTGGGGATATTAATATCAAGATGAGAGATGTGAAAATATCAAAAAATCGCTTTTGAGACCGGTATTCATTTCTGCTTAAATTTAGTTCGATTTGCTGACCAAAATAAAGTCCATTGGAGTTTTTTGATTGACTTCCAATTACAAAGTTACTAGCTGACGGTATGGTAAAATAATTGATGTTAGGACCTAATTCATTCATGATTTGAATCGTGTATTTTGTGCTCACCGTCTCGTTGCTAAAAATCAATTCGTTGACACCATAGATATGAATGATTTCTTTGAGTTGTTTTCGTGTACCTAACCAATGAGGGGAATCACTCTTTTTGTCAGATATAAAGCCAATTTGTTGGTAATTTTTTTGGTAACTACTTAGTATTTTGGATAGCTCACTCCACTTTTTTTCACTGCCAATTAAAACACTTTTTATATTCGATTTTTGAGAAAAGTCAAGTGTTTTATACTTCAAAAGATGGTAAAGTGATCTCCATGAAAACAAGACTGCAGTTACTACCAAGGTACCAAATAGGATAATCCCTCGACTAAAATGTAAGTGATTGGGGAGTAAACCATAAATCATTAGAATGACTAATGTGCCCATGAGAATACTTCGGATTAGTTTACTGAAATTAAAAGGAGCTTGATATGACCCATTAAAACCCATGCTTAAAAGCCAAATTAGTGTGTAGTAGGGTAGGTGGATGGTGAGCATTTCTTTGGGGTAAGCAGTGATGCCCTTGATGTGCTCTTCCCAATATTCCTTGAGTAAATACAGACTGCCAAATAGGAGAACAGACTCTAATGTAGCCATCCAAAATCGTTTAATGAGGTTGCTAACTAGACTGAGACTAGCACGACCATAAATGGCCGTGTTTATAAAGAGTTTGAATAATTTTTGGTTGCTTCCAGCATAATGTTTATCAGCGAAAATGACCATAGCCTTGTAAAATACTTTTACATAATTGGTGCTGAGCTTTTTTGTACTTTCACCTTTATAGTGAATGATTCGTGAGCCTGCAAAATAATAGTTTTTCCAACCGGCTTTCGTGATACGATAGCTTAAATCAATATCCTCACCATACATAAAAAAGGTCTCATCTAACAAGCCAATTTTATCCAAAACTTTTTTCCGGATTAACATAAATGCACCAGCTAAAATCTCAACTTCATGATTTTGATCAGGAGCAAGATAGCCAAGGTGATATTTTCCGAATTTTTTAGATTTTGGAAAGAGTTTGTTCAATCCAATTATCTTATAAAAAGCGACTTCTGGAGAAGGAAGACCTCGTTTACTTTCAGGCAGGTAATTTCCTTGTCCGTCATACATGGGTATTCCACATCCACCCAAGTCGGGTGTTTCGTCGGCAAATTCAAGAAGGGCTTGGAAACAGTTTTCAGGTACAACTGTATCAGGATTGAGAAGCAAAACATATTCTCCCTTGGATTCTTTTATCGCTTGGTTATTTGCAGTACTAAAACCAGTATTTTTTGAGTTAGCAATTAGCTTTACATCAGGGAATGAGGAGCGAACCATATCTTGAGAACCGTCTATTGAGTTGTTGTCAACCACAAATACTTCCGCTTCAATATTTTGAATTGCTTGATAAACAGATTTAAGACACTGCTCGAGGAAGTGCTTTACATTGTAATTGACTATGACGATAGAAAGTTTCAAACTGGCACAACAAACATACAATTTCATTATGGGTAATGAGCAGATGAATATTTGGTAATTTTTGGGTCATGTCATTTTTTGTGCTGAAATTGTTCAGTAGGGTTACTAAATTCGCATAGATTAAATGAATTTTTTAATTCCTCAATTTTTGTGGGCTTTATTGCTTTTGATAATTCCTCTTATCATTCACCTTTTTAATTTTAGGCGGTACAAAAAAGTGGTCTTTAGCAACGTAAGTATGCTCAAAGAAATTGAGACCCAAAGTCGTAAAACCAAACAACTTAAAAAGTGGCTAATCTTATTATCCAGATTGATGGCATTATCATCACTAATATTAGCCTTTGCTTTGCCTTATTTTCCTAATCAAAGTGGTTTATTTAGTCGTAAACTAGTCAGTATTTATATTGATAATTCTCAAAGTATGCTTGCGGAAGGCGAAAATGGTCAGTTATTTGAGGATGCGAAGAACAAAGCCCGTCAAATCATCAGAAATCTACCCAAAAATTCTGAAATTCAGATTATTGACAATAGCTTGAGTTTTTCAAGCAATAAAACATATACGGCAACCAATGCAATAAGGCTGATTGATGAAATGGATGTTGATCATAGGCCTAATAATTTAAATGGTGTTGTAAAAAAGATAGAATCCAAGTATAAATCTGATTCTTATGGTCACAATTATTCTTTTTTAATTAGCGATTTTCAGCAACAGAGAGGGGTTGTTGATTTTAGTTTGGATAGTAGTTATCACATTTATGCTTGTCCTGTATCACCTAATTTAGAAAATAACCTCGTTATCGATTCCGTATGGTTAATGAAGCCTACGATTCAATCGCAAAAACCCATTGAGATTATGGTTCGAATTCGTAATTATGGACAAAATAATGCAATGTCATCCAAGTTGTCTCTTCAGATAGATGGAGCTCAACGATTGGTGAAAAGCATCAATATCTCAGCTGAGTCTTACAAGGATATTCCAATGAGTTTTATCAATACCAATGCAGGGTGGATAGGCGGGGAGCTAAGTGTCACAGATGTACCTATTGTTTTTGATAATACATATTACTTCTCAGTCTTGATTAACCCATCAATCAAAGTCCTTGAATTGGGGAGGCAATCTGACGAGTTTTTGAAAATATTTGGGAAAGATTCAGTATTCAATTTTATTCATTCTGACGTGGATGAGTTGGATTATTCTAGTCTAAATTCTTTCGATTGTATTATTCTGAATCAATTGCCACAAATGAGCTCAGGATTGGTGACACAGTTGAAGAAATTTGTGTTAGATGGTGGAATACTCTCTGTTGTTCCAAGCAGGAACAAAGATGAATTCTCTTCTTTATTTAGTGAGTTGGGTATTTCTAATTATCAATCACAAGAAGATAAAGAGGTTAGTGTGTCTCCCTCGAGTATTGCTGGTACTTTTTACAAGGGTGCATACAAACAGATTCCAACTAATTTGTTTTTACCTCAAATTCAGTCATGTTTTGGTTTGAATTCAGGTCCCCAGTCTGATAAAATTTTGTTTTTAAAAGATGGCAGTGAGATTTTGACAAGGACTAATTTAGGTTCAGGCTCAGTATATCAGTCCACTGTACCCCTTGACTCAAATCAGAATTACACTGCAAGTGAACTTTTTGTTATTACTCAATTGAAGATTGCTTTTAGTAAAAGAAAAACACAAACAATTGCATCACAAATCAATTCTATAGATCCAATTTATTTGCCGGATATTACTGGGATCATACATTTGAAAAAAGGAGATATAGATATTGTAACAGAATCTTACAAACACATTTCGGGGAGTAGAATTTGGTTAAACGATGAGCTGTCTAAATCTGGGATTTATTCTGTTACTGATTCTGAAGATTTGCCACATGCTAAACTAGCTTTAAATTATTCACGAAAGGAGTCTCATCAAAACTATTTGGATGTTAAAAGTATACAAAAGATTTTTTCAGATTCACAATTTACAATGAATGAAAATAGCATAGCATCTGTTTTAAAATCTACCCAAGACATGCAAAACGGAAGTCAGTTGTGGAAAGTCTTTATTTTACTATGTTTGATATTTCTTCTGATAGAGATACTTTTGTTAAGATTTATAAAATCATAGCTTAAAGTGTCCATGCCTTACATTATACGTCAAGCAACCTTAATTCAAAAAGAAAACTCAAATCATCATTCAAAAGTTGATATACTAATTAAGAACGGCATAATTGAAAAGATTGCCAAAGCTATTTCTGATAGTGATGCGGAGGTGATATCGGGAGATGATTTGTATGTGAGTTCTGGATGGATAGATATGAGAGTCGGATTAACAGATCCTGGGAATGAGCACAAAGATGCGATGGCTAATTTGCTTGATACAGCAGCATTTGGGGGATTCACATCGATACTTCCGCTTCCGAATAGTAACCCTAAAATAGCAGATAAATCTGCTGTGTCTTATTTGATTAATTCATCCAAAGATCACTTGGTTACTGTTATGCCAACTGGGGTAATTGAAGACCCCAATAATAAAAATGATTTAGCGGAGATGTATGATATGTATGAATCTGGAGCTGTTGCATTTACCAATGGTGATGAGGAGGTTTCCAATGGTCTTCTTAAAAAAGCATTGCTATATACCAAGCCTTTTAATGGGATTATATTGTCACATCCTTCTGATAAATCATTGGAGCATGGAGGTGTTGTGCATGAGAGTAGTGTAACGGTTGCTACTGGATTAAAAATGTCACCATCAATTGCCGAGTATGTCAGTTTGAATGAACAGCTTGAAGTTGCCAAATACTGCGATACAAGCATACATTTTAGTTGTATTTCTACAGCTGAATCTGTTGAAATTATTCGAAAAGCAAAAGATTCTGGTCAGCAAGTGACATGTGATGTCTCTATCTTTAATTTATGCTTCACTGATGAAGAATTACTTCAGTTTGATGAAAATTTTAAAGTGTATCCCCCTCTCCGTTCAGAGTCCGATAGAATGGCATTGGTTCAAGGAGTTTTAGATGGCACAATTGATGCAATATCGAGCAATCATAGTCCTCAAAATATAGAGGCTAAAGCGGTAGAATTTGATTATGCTGAAACGGGTGTGTTAAGTCAACAATTTGTATTTAGCTGGTATAGAAAGTACCTATCTCAAGATATTCCACTAGATATTTTTGTGTCATGTCTTACTCAAGGTCCTAGTTCAATACTCAACCAATCAATAAATCGGATAGAAGATGGAGCTCAGGCGAATTTAACGGTTTTTGATGCTTCTAAAAAGTGGGATCTAAACCCCTCAAATAATACCTCAAAATCATCAAACACTCATGAGTGGGAAAAGGAACAAAATGGGAAGGTAGTAGGGGTGTTTAACAATAACTGCGTAAAATTGTATTAAAAATATTATGATAAAATTATATAAACCCTCTATTGATCAAGGTGTACGAATGGGAATTATCACTATTGTGATTTTTTTAGGAATCTATGCTTTTGATCCGCTTTATTTCGCTAAACCTACTGGATGGATAACGGCACTAGTTGTTAATTTATTAGCTCTTCCAATTGTTTTTATGATTTTAGGAGCGAAAAATACTAAAGTAAATTTTACCCCGTACACATTTGGGAATGCGTTTAATGCAGCATTTTTTACTGGAGTAGTATCCTCATTAATTGTATTGGGCTTTAATGCCATTTTTATGACTTTGATTGACTCAACTTGGGAGCAGTCCATATTTGAGGAGACTATGAATACGACTGAGTCGTTAATGACTGACATGGGAGCTTCTCAAGATGATATTGACGAGGCAATGGAAAAAGCAAATGAAGCATATGCTGATCAACCAAAGGGGTTAGTAGGAGCTATGATGAATACGGGGAAAGGATTAGTTTGGTATGCCATACTTGCCTTGATCATAGGTGCAGTTCAAAAAGATAAAAAGACAGAAGAAGAACTCGTTTAATTTGAATTTATCAATCGTAATACCTTTACTCAATGAGGCAGAATCTTTGCCAGAGTTACACGCCTGGATTAAGCGTGTGCTTGATGAAAAGAATCTATCTTATGAGATCATTTTTATTGATGACGGGTCAACAGATGAATCTTGGAATATTATTAACGATTTAAAAGCGAATAATTCTGAAGTTAGAGGATTAAGATTTAGAAGGAATTACGGAAAATCGGCAGCTTTGAATGAAGGGTTTGCCCTAGCCAAAGGAGATAGTGTATTTACAATGGATGCAGATCTTCAAGATAGTCCAGATGAACTTCCTGTTATGCATGCCATGCTTTGGGACGATAATTATGACCTGATTAGCGGTTGGAAAAAAAAGAGGTTTGACCCCATTACTAAAACGATACCCACAAAACTGTACAATTGGGCTACACGAAAAATGAGTGGGATTTATCTTCACGATTTTAATTGTGGTTTGAAAGCATACAGAAATGAGGTGGTAAAAAGTATTGAAGTGTACGGAGAGATGCATCGCTATATACCTGTAATGGCTCATCGTGCAGGGTACAAACGTATCGGAGAAAAGGTAGTAACTCATCAATCTAGAAAGTACGGTGAAACGAAGTTTGGTCTAAGTAGATTCATAAGAGGACCTTTAGATTTAATGAGTATTATGTTTGTTTCTAAGTTTGGAAAGAGACCCATGCATTTTTTTGGTCTTTGGGGAGCTTTTGCCTTTTTGGTTGGGTTTTTCCTTACGGCTTATGTACTCATTGATAAGCTCATTGCCATAAGTTCTGGATTACGACAATCATTGGTTACAGACAATCCCTTATTTTACATTGCTTTGGTCATGTTGATAGTTGGAACTCAGCTTTTTATGGGTGGATTTTTAGCTGAAATGTTGAGTAGAAACGCTCCCAACCGTAATAAATATGAGATCTCAGAACGATTAGGCTTTGAGTAAGCAAATCACCATAATTGGTCCTGCTTATCCACTAAGGGGTGGACTATCATCCTATAATGAACTGCTTGCCTTAAAACTTCAAAACCAAGGTCATCAGGTTAAAATAATCACATTTAGCCTTCAATATCCCAACTTTCTTTTTCCAGGGAAGACTCAGCTGTCCAACTCATTACCTCCAGACAATTTAGATATTGAGGTATGTCTTAATTCGATTAACCCAATAAACTGGATTCTTCTAGGAAGAAAGATAAAAAACGAAAAACCAGACTTGGTGATTTTTAGATTTTGGATGCCGTTTATGGGACCATCTTTAGGAACTTTAGGTAGAATTATTCGAGGAAACAACCATACCAAAATAGTTGCCATAACAGATAATATCATTCCTCATGAAAAAAGAGCTGGAGATCGATTGTTAACCTCGTATTTCTTGAAATCATGTGATGCATTTTTGACCATGAGCAAGTCTGTTCTTAATGATTTTCAATCATTTCACATCGCTAAACCAGCCATTTTTAATCCGCACCCTATGTATGAAAATTTTGGGGAGCAAGTTGATCCAGTTCAGGCAAAGAAGAAGTTGGGGTTGGATGTAGAAAAAAATTATGTGTTATTCTTCGGTTTTATCAGAAAATACAAAGGACTAGACACTCTCCTAAAAGCGTTTTCTGATCAACGATTAAAAGAGAAAAATTTACAATTAATTATTGCAGGGGAATACTATGATAGTCCTCAAGCCTACGAACAATTAATTGATGATTTAGAATTAAGGAATCATGTTATTCTTGCAAATCATTATATAGAGGACTCAGACGTTAGTCTGTATTTTAGTGCTGCTGATTTGGTGGCACAAACTTATAAAACAGCCACACAAAGTGGGGTTACACAGATTGCATACTATTATAACAGACCCATGCTTGTTACGGATGTAGGAGGTTTGTCTGAATTGGTTCCTCATCAAAAAGTAGGCTATGTTACATCGCAAGATACCCAGGAAATTTCAGATTGCATTTTTGATTTTTATGAGCATAAAAGAGCACCTGAATTTTCAAAAAATATAGCATCAGAACGAAATAAATTTACTTGGGAAAGCCTAATCGATAACCTATTTAACGTTTCTGGATTACGCTAGTATTGACTTTCATATGCACCTATATCTGGGGTACCTAACCTAGCTCTATTTAAAAAATCGTCATTAACAGGAGGAGATACTGGTGCGGCCATGTCTTTGGCTGCAGATAGCGTGTCTAGATCAAAGTTAAAATTATAGGCATCTTTAAATTTAGCAGAAGCATTTATAATGTTACTAGAACCACTACCTGAGTATATAGCATTGTCTGTCTTGATTAAATTATAATCGACAACAGAGGGAGATATTACTCTTGAATAATCGATATCTTCCCCAATTTCAGAATCAGCTAAAACACCATCTATGATATTATTGACAAAATAAAATTGGATGTCATAGGTTTCTATAATGGAACCAAATTCATCCCTTCTTCTGTTCAAATAGGCAAACGTGGGTTCTTGTCTTGAAAAATCCCTTCGACCAGTGTAAAATGTGTTGTGCAATAGGGTGTAGTCTCCACCATTGGCACCCAAAAATGTAAATCTTCCGCAATTAGTACTTACACTATTCTGAACATGAATGGTACTGCCTTTTCCACTGATTCCATCATAGCTCATGTTTCGAATCATTGTTTTGTTTATGGTAACATTTTTTTTGTTTTCCTCACCAGGCACAGAATCACAATAGACTCCAACGGTCCCATTCTTAATGATGGCATGTTCGATTGTATTACTATGACTTGGGTGACTAATCCATATACCACCCCATTGTCCACTTTCCTCTTCCCATGAGGGCTGTAAACGATCCCCTTGCATTAATACGGGATTGTCAACATCGCCTTTTACATCCAATTTTCCTTCAATAAATAGCCAGCTTCTGGGAGCAAAATGGATATTCATTCCTTTTTCTATGGTAAGATTTACATTGGGTTTTACATAACAATATCCATAGACGACTATAGGGAGCTTGTTGTTAGACCAAGTGGTATCTGTTTCGATACTGTCTCTAAAAATATAGTGAGCATCCTGTCCCCAACCAATGAGCATAGTTTTAGATTCGTTTCCGTTGGTGTTGAAGAGAATGGAATCACGGATAATCAAGGGGTTAAAATCGGGACTATTATTGTTCGGATCGGGATGAACTTCAACAAATAAGAAGATGCTATCATTGGGGAATAATTCAATGTCCGAAAATGAACTTCCAGCTTCACCATCTACATTAAGTCTAAAATGAGAATTGTTTCCTCCACCTAATTGAATTGACGTTTTAATTCGCTGATCGTAGGGGTTGTATACGAGTATTTGCTTAATGACTGATTTTGGTGTAGATGAATTTACTTTAGTGAATACCGTATCAAACCATAAAGTATCTCTATTAACGGTGATTTGACTGTTTGGATTGGTATTGAATTCGTCTTTATTACATGAAGAAATCATAACATACAATCCAAAAATAAAAAGCGAGTATTTGAGCAATGATTGCATGTGATGTTTGAACGGGTTTACAAAGGAAATATTTTATTATAGCGTAAGCAATGTTATGAGATTATGACTAAAGAGTAGTCTAAATTTCTTCATTAAGCTTAAATAAAAAGAGGCAATCTCTAGGATCAACATCAATGTCAGTTTTTGAAAAATTATTTTCTTTTCTTACTAACCAATATGCTTCTTTTGAGCTGTAATCATAAGAATCATTGTCTATAGGTAAACTCTCAATATTTGTCCAGGATGTGTAAATATATTTTTCTCTATCTTTATAATATACATATTCTACCCTATCAAAACCATTTTTTTTCAAAAAGGTAACTCCAATTCTTTCTAGCATTTCAATGTCAAGAACGATGTATGTTTCATTGTTGATTTTTCGTAATGGCCAAAAAATATCCTTGCTATTATCGTTAACACTTTCAGTGGCAAGTTGTATACAAATGTTATCATCAATATTGTTCTCAGATTTAGATATATTGAACATAAAGTCCTCCTCAGAGTTATTATTTTCTAAGGTCAGAAGCTTATTTTTTAATATCTCTATTTTGGGCATAAAACTATTAAATAAAGAAATTGATTTTTTTCTTTTGAGAGAGTTCCAATTAACCTTTTCTAAATTAATC
>JAHEGS010000100.1 GCA_024645005.1 Bacteroidota bacterium | reverse complement strand
AGGTTGCCTGCACCACGAATATCTAAATCTCTCATGGCTACATTGAATCCACTACCTAAATCTGAAAATTCTTCAATGGCTTGTAGTCTTCTTCGACCCTCATCAGGAAGTGTGTAGATTGGTGGAGCCAATAAATAACAATATGCTTTTATGTTACTCCTGCCTACTCTTCCTCTCATTTGATGTAAGTCGCTAAGTCCAAACATATGTGCATTGTTAATGATAATGGTATTTGCGTTGGGTATATCCAATCCACTTTCAATTATTGTAGTGGCTACAAGCACATTATATTCACCTTCAATGAATTGGACCATGACTTTTTCGAGTTCGTCACCCTTCATTTGTCCATGACCAACAATCACATTAGCTTGAGGTACTAGGTTTCGAATTCGTTGAGCAATTTCTTGAATATCCTTTACCCGATTATGAATAACAAAAGCTTGACCACCTCGTATTATTTCTGCAGAAATAGCTTCTTTTAGAATCTCATCGTTCCATACCTGAACTTCAGTTTGCACTGGTCTTCGGTTGGGTGGAGGTGTTTGTATAATACTTAAGTCTCTCGCCCCCATTAAAGAAAAGTGAAGTGTTCTAGGAATAGGTGTAGCTGTGAGTGTTAGTGTATCTACGTTGGCTCTAAATTCTTTAAGTCGTTCTTTTGCACTAACTCCAAACTTTTGTTCTTCATCGATAATAAGTAATCCCAGATCTTTAAACTTGGTTTTTTTGCCAAGTAATTTATGGGTACCGATGATAATATCCAGTTTGCCCTCTTCAAGGTTTTTCAGTGTTATATTTTGTTGTTTTGCAGTTCGGAACCGGTTTACATAATCAACACTGCATGGGAAATCTCGAAGTCGATCCCTAAATGTTTGATAATGTTGTTGAGCTAAGATCGTAGTAGGGACTAAAATGGCAACTTGTTTACTGTCAGTTACTGCTTTGAAAGCAGCTCGAATTGCAATTTCTGTTTTACCAAATCCCACATCGCCACAGATAAGTCGATCCATAGGATTGGGACTTTCCATATCCTTTTTAAAATCTTCAGTAGCTTTGGCTTGATCAGGTGTATCTTCATATAAAAAACTAGCCTCAAGTTCAGTTTGGAGGTAGGTGTCAGGATGAAATTGAAATCCTTTCTCTGCCTTTCTTTTAGCGTATAACTTGATTAGGTCTTTAGCAATGTCTTTAACTTGAGCTTTTGTCTTTCGTTTTAGGTTGGTCCAAGCATCTCCACCCAGTTTATTTATTTTAGGCGGATTACCACTGTTTCCTTTGTACTTACTGATTTTATAAAGGGATGCAATATTTACATAGAGCAAGTCATTGTTTTTATATTCAATACGAATGGCATCCTGCATTTTGCCTGCCATTTCTATCCGTTGTAAACCCTTAAATTGGCCGATGCCGTGATCAATATGAACTACAAAATCACCAGGGTTTAAGTTTTGTAATTCCTTAAGAGAAATAGTACCGCTTGCAGAGACTGATCTTCCTGATTTTGCTAGATAGTATCGGTTAAATATTTGGTGTTCTGTGTATGCTGCAATTTTTAGACTATGATCAATAAAGCCCTCACTTAAGCTCTTATAAACAGGTTGAAGTTGGTAGCCCGAATTTAAGTCATCAAATATGCTTTCTAAACGTTCAATTTGTTTTGGACTCTCAGAGAATATGAGGGGCTTATAGTTTTGTTCTTCTACGGATTTGAAAGTATCAATTAGAAGGTTAAAGTTTTTATTAATGGGTGCTTGTGGAGCTTGTTCAAATTTCAGTTTTATCGAGGGTCTAAAATGATATTGACTACTAAATTCGATAACAGTCACAGAACTAATTTGATTGATAATTTCAGGAAGTTCAAAGAAAATTTTAGTAGGGTCATGTTCATCCGTTGATTGATTGATTATTTTCTCTAATCCTTTCTCAATTTTAGAGATTGCCTTAGGTAGGTCAATTGAGCAAACAATTGGATTTTTCCCTAAATAATTTAATATATCAGTACCATCTTGCATTTGAACGCTTTCAGATACATTGGGAACCACTGTGCCTCTAATCAGCTTTTTGGTGCTAAGTTGACTGATAGGGTCAAATTCTCGAATACTTTCTATAGTTCGACCAAATAACTCGAGTCGAATAGGTAAGTCATTAGCATAGGAAAATAAGTCAATAATTCCACCTCGAATAGAGAATTGACCTGCCTCATACACGAAGTCTTCTCTGTAAAAATGATATTCATTCAGGAGTTCGATCAGAAAGTCTAAATCAATTTCTTCCCCGACTTTAAATATTAGCTTACTTTTTTTTAGCTGATCTTGGTTTATGATTTTTTCAGAAATTGCCTCGGGATAGGTTACAACAATCTTGGGGTGTTCAATATCTGAAATTGCTTCAAGAACGTTAGCATTACTTTGTATTTTGTTATTATCTGAATTTGTAAGATTAAAGCTTTTCCGAAACGAGTCTTTCCATAAAAACACCATGTTGTGATCGGCGAATACCTCCATATCTGAATACATATTCTCCGCTTGTTCAATGTCGTCGCAAATAATAAGTTGACTTCGTTGTGAATTTTTAAGAAGATAGGCTAGTGTAATGGATTTAGCAGATCCAATACAATTCTGGATACCAATTCGTGTTTTACCGGCTAAAACCTCATTCTCCAACTGATTAAGAATGGGGTGTTTATCAAAAAGATGTGCAAATTCTTGACTGTTCACTTAAAAGGAACGCAAATGTATTGTTTTGGTTAAGGTAAAGTGTGAAATAGAGGCATTAATATTAAATATTAAACGATGTGTTTAGTAGGTTTTGCAAGGAATGAATTTTTTTTGGATAAATCTTTCATAAATAAAGTGAGTCATAACAAAACACATTTTTATTTTTGTTATACATATTTAATTAATGTTAAATCATTCATACCTCAGCAATGCAGATGTTGATTCTATTGAACATCTATACGAACAATACAAGACAGATAAATCTTCATTAGACGAAAGTTGGCAACGTTTTTTTGAAGGGTTTGATTTGGCCTATGGTGATTTAGGGTTGAATGGAACGAGTGAAGTCGTATCCGAGGATATGATGAAAGAGATTAATGTCTTGAATCTCATCAATAAAGGTTATCGTTCGAGAGGGCATCTTTTTACGAAAACAAACCCTGTAAGAGCTCGTCGAAAGTATTCGCCAGATTTGTCTATTGAAAATTATGGGTTGAGCAAGTCCGATTTAGATAAAAAGTTTAATGCGGGTGTGGCTTTGGGTATTGGTCCTGCAAAACTAAAGGATATTATTGCTCATTGTGAGCAGACATATTGCGGGAGTATAGGGGTAGAATATATGTACATGACAAATCCCAAGCAGGTGGAGTGGCTTCAAAGTAGAATGGAGCAGAGGAAGAATACGCCAGATTTCACAATTGAGCAGAAAAAATTAACCCTTGAAAAGCTCAATCAGGCAGTAGCATTTGAGAATTTCTTGCACACAAAATATGTTGGACAAAAGCGGTTTTCATTGGAAGGCTTAGAATCCTTAATACCAGCTTTAGATGCTGCAATTGAATTAGGTTCAGGGCAAGGTGTTGAAGAGTTTGTAATCGGGATGGCTCATCGAGGGAGATTAAATGTTTTAGCTAATATTATGAAAAAAAGTTATGCTGAAATTTTTAATGAATTTGAAGGTAAAGCCTATGAAGATTCCATCTTTGAGGGTGATGTGAAATATCATTTAGGATATACGAGTTCAGTAACAACAAGCTTAGGCAAAAAGGTTAAATTAAACTTATGTCCAAATCCAAGTCATTTAGAGGCGGTTAATCCTGTTGTACAGGGGATGACTAAAGCTAAATTAGACGAACGATACAATCAAGATCTATCAAAAGTTACACCCATATTAATTCATGGTGATGCAGCAATTGCTGGTCAGGGAATTGTCTATGAAGTTATTCAGATGGCAGGCCTAGATGCTTATAATGTCGGGGGAACACTTCATTTAGTTACCAATAATCAAATTGGATTTACGACCAATTATACGGATGCCAGAACCTCAATTTATTGTACAGATGTAGCTAAAACTACAAAATCTCCAGTTTTTCATGTGAATGGAGATGATGTTGAAGCAGTGATATATACAATAAAGCTTGCTTTAGAATACAGACAAACATTCAATACGGATGTCTTTATCGATATCCTAGGTTATCGAAAGTATGGTCATAATGAGGGGGATGAACCCAAATTTACGCAACCGGTATTGTATAAAGCGATTGCTAAGCATCCTAACCCAAGAGAAATTTATGCTAAAAAACTGAGTGAACAGGGAACAATTGAAGCAAACCTTGCTAAGGAGATGGAGCGTGAGTTTAAAAAGATGCTCCAAGCAGATTTAGAAGGTGTTCGTGCAGATAAAAAACCGAAAAATAATAATCTACCTAAAAATACCTGGAGCATGATAAAATCGGGGACAAAGGCAGACTTTGAGCGTTCATTTAAAACTTCAGTTACAAAAGCGAGCTTGGAGAAAGTAGCAAAGGCGATAACCTCAATTCCTGACAATCATACTCCAATTAAAAAAGTGACTAAACTATACAATGATAGAAAACAGATGATATCATCTGGGATATATGATTGGGCCATGGGAGAATTGATGGCTTACGGTTCGTTGCTTAATGAGGGTCATCCAGTTCGTATAAGTGGACAGGATGTCGAACGGGGAACATTCTCACACAGACATTCGGTGATTAACATGGAAGACGGTATTGAAAAATTTATCCCATTAAACCATATTTCATCTGATCAAGCTTCGTTCCATATTCATAACTCATTATTGTCTGAATATGCTGTGTTAGGTTTTGAATATGGTTATTCAATTACCAATCCACAAGGGCTTACAATATGGGAAGCTCAGTTTGGAGATTTTGCTAACGGATGTCAGGTAATGATTGATCAATTTGTCGCAAGTGGTGAGACAAAATGGGGGAGATATAGTGGTATAGTAATGCTCTTACCCCATGGATATGAGGGACAAGGACCAGAACACAGTAGTGCTCGTCTTGAACGATATCTTCAATTATGTGCCTCTGCAAATATGCAGGTGATGAATATCACAACCCCAGCAAATTTATTTCATGCTTTACGACGTCAAATCCACAGGGACTTTAGGAAACCACTAGTTATTATGAGTCCTAAGAGTCTTTTGAGGCACCCAAAATGTGTAAGTTCAATTGATGATTTCACCAAAGGAACATTTCAAGAGTTAATAGACGATAGCTATGTAGATTCAAAAAAGGTTAAAAGAGTGAATCTATGTAGTGGAAAAATTTATTATGACCTTATTCAAAAGCAAGAGGATGATGAACGAAAAGATTTGGCAATCGTTAGAATAGAACAACTCTACCCCATGCCTGAGTTACAGATTCAGAAACTATTTAAAAAATACACCAAGGCAGAGTTCTGTTGGGTACAAGAAGAGCCTAAGAATATGGGTGCTTGGATGCATATATTGCGATATGATTGGGCAAGAAATTTCAAGGAGATTACTCGTAAGAGTAGTGCAAGTCCTGCTACTGGTTATGCTGCAGTTCATATTCGTGAACAAAAGGCAATAGTGGATGAAGCATTTAATGTGTAGCTCCTACATAGTCCTAAGATTCTTAGAGGCTTTTTACCCTTATGTAAAGCCATATACCAGCCCAAGTTCCAGCTAATATCTCACCTAGTGGCATGGAAAACCAAACCCCATCTAAGCCTAAAAAGTAGCTTAAAATATACATCAGAGGAATCATGAAAAGTCCTTGCCTAGCGAGTGTTAAAACTAATGCTGGAATGGGTTTCCCAATGGCTTGAAAGAAGGCTCCTCCAATAAACCCTATACCCATTATAGGTAGAGAAATAAATATAAGTCGGAATACCCTTGGTGTATGATTTAAGAGATCTTTATCTTCAGTGAAAACACCAATTAATTCTTGCGGGAAAGTAGCAATAATGCTCAATAATATAACGGAAATACAAGTAGTCCACTTTACAGCTAACCAAACAGATTGCCTAACTCTTTGCCAATTCTTTGCACCATAGTTATAACTGACAATTGGCATTAATCCTTGCATTATACCAATAATAGGGAATGCTACAAACAAGGTAAACCCTCTAATCAACCCGTAAATAGCAATTGCATGAGACCCTCCACTTTGTCCGAGTGTGTGTTTATAGGCAATGAATCCCCATTTATTGAGTTGGCTATACAGCACAATAGCAAGAATACTAAACATGCTTTGTCTTACTAGGGTTATCGAGCCAATTGAGGTAATTTCTTTAATAAGACCTAAGTCTAACTTTAAATCATCAGGGATGAGACTTAATTCACTTCTGCCTGACAAAAAGAACCAAAGGGTATATGTTCCGCTTAGAATATAACCAGATGAGGTTGCAAGTGCTGCACCTATAATCCCCATATTTAGGTGGTATATCAATATATAATCAAGAATAATGTTTGATAAAGCTGGGATAATCATGGTTAGCATTGCCACTTTAGGTTTACCTTCAGCACGAATAACATTATTGGTCATCATAGCCCATCCTAGAAAGGGTAATCCAATTAAAAGAATATTAAAGTATTTTTTTGCATAGGGGATAATTTCTTCGTTTGCACCAAAAATTCGCAGCAGTTGATCTTGAAAAAGATACCCAATTAAAACAAAGAAAAGGACGAATCCCAAGGTGAGTTTTATTTGATTTCCAAACGTTTTTTGGGCTTTATTGGTTTTGCCTTCTCCGAGAGCTCGAGCAAGAACAGATGCCCCACCCACCCCAATTGCCATTCCAAAAGACGATATGAGGAATGTGATTGGAAGAACAACAGTGATTGCAGCAATAGCAATTTCACCTTCAGCATATCGGCTGACGAAAAAGACATCAACCATCTGATAAAAGGACATGACTAAAAATCCGATAGATGCGGGCAATGACTGTTGGAGTAAAAGTTTACTCATCTTCTCAGTGCCTAACTTATCTGATGTTTTTTTAGTTACTTTCAAAATGGTGTCATGCGAAAGTATTAATTAAACCATTATCAAGAAGGATTGCAGGCTAAAGATTCGTTATAAGCAATGGTTAGATTACGCAAAATGAAAAAAAAACCGTTGTTTTGCAGTAGTGAATTATTTAAGTCATTATTACTTCGACAGAGACGAAGACAACAAGTACTTTAACATAGGTTTAATTCTTCCAGATTTAGCAAGATCACACATTGCTAAATTAAGAATTAACCCATATAAAAACATTACTTTCACCACGAAGGAAATTGCTTCAATGAACGATGGCTGCAATAAGCATTTTGCAAGTGATAGAAAGTTTCATAATTGGATGACATTTGTTGAACTTACCAATAAGGCTACTGATATGATTCGTGAAAGTGGAGATAAAGATATTAATCGGGATTATTTTATCACACACATCATGGTTGAGATTTTGTTGGACAAGATACTTCTAGATCAAAACCCAACATTAGCAGACGATTTCTATGCAATGATTGATAGTGTCGAAATGGATTGGATTTTGAAGTTCATGAGATATGCTGGCTTGCAAGATGACGAATTATGGAAGGGACAGCATAAGCGATTCATGAAAGCTGCATTTTTAAAATCATACACGAGTGTTGAGAATGTTGTAGCTGCAGTTGAAGGGGTTTGTGCCAACTTGGGGATGATAGAACTAAATGATGACCAACGAAATTTATTGATTGAGATTTGTGAGGCAATAGAACCTGAGCTAGCTCGTTCTATTGATGCTCTTGAGATTCAATTGTTATAAATATTCTAATATGAAAGTATCACAAATTAAGTGCACATGTTTTGTGGTATTTATGGTTGGTTTATTCAACAAAGACTTATCAGCTCAAACTACACCAAAATATAGTAATGAGTTTTTATCCATAGGGGTAGGTGCAAGATCATTTGGAATGGCAAATTCAGTGATATCATCAGTTGATGATGTAACTGCAGGCTATTGGAATCCCTCAGGATTAACAAAGCAAAAAGAAAAGTTACAGGTTGGCTTTATGCATTCTAATTATTTCAGTGGTTTGGCTAATTATGATTACTTAGGAGTTAGTACTTTAATCAATGATAAATCAGCTTTGAGTTTTTCAATGGTAAGATTCGGAGTGGATAATATTCCAAACACACTTGATTTAATAAGAAACGGTCAGATTAATTATGATCGGATTACCAGTTTTAGTGCAGTTGATTATGGTTTTTTTGTGAGCTATGCACAAAAAGCACTTAAAAATGGGTTGAGTTTTGGAGGTAGTGCCAAAGTGGTTCATCGTCAAGCTGGAGATTTTGCTACTTCTTGGGGATTTGGGATTGATATGAGTTCTCGATATGAATCCAAAAATAATTGGACTTTTGCTTTAATGGCTAGGGATATCACAACCACTTTTAATGCTTGGAGCTATGATTTTACAGCTGCAGAAGAAGAGATATTTCTCCAAACAAATAATGAAATTCCTCAAAACTCACTGGAGCTTACTTTACCAAAATTTATTTTTGGAGTTGCCAAAAAAATAGATTTAAACGACAAATTCAATTTACTAACGGAGTTGAATTTGGATGTAAATACGGATGGAAAGCGAAATACACTACTGAAATCCGACCTGATAAGTGGGGATCCTCATCTGGGTATCGAGTGTGGTTACCTAGACATGATTTTTTTAAGAGCTGGCGTTGGAAACATTCAACAACAAATGGACTTCAACTATAGTGATCAATGGACATTCATGCCGAATATTGGTGTTGGGATTAAATTCAAGCAAGTCGTATTGGATTATGCACTAAGCGATATAGGTGATCAAAGTGCTGCCCAATATTCTCATGTATTTAGTGTGAGAGCTGCTATAGATCCTAAATACTAATATCTACTCGATTAAATCAGCATATTTGATTTTGAACTTGGTCACTTTTGGTCTGATGACCATGTTACAATAACCATTTGTTGAGGCATTGTTGTTATAATAGTTTTGGTGATAGTCTTCAGCTGTACTGTAATTGTTTATGGGTTCTATTGATGTTACTATAGGGGCATCCCACAATTTACTTGAATCTATTCTTTTGAGTACTTCTTCTGCAATTGTTTTTTGTTTGGTATTGTGATAGAAGATGACAGATCGATATTGATCCCCAATATCATTGCCTTGTCTATTAAGTGTTGTCGGGTCATGAACATGAAAGAAAATGTCAATAAGCTTTTCTGTTGATATAATTGATGAATTATAAACGATTTGAGCGACTTCAACTGAGCCTGTATTTCCTTGACATACCATTTTGTAAGTTGGGTTTTTGATTTTTCCGCTGGCATACCCACTTTCTACGTGAGAAACTCCTTTGAGCTTTTGAAAAAGTACTTCAACACACCAAAAGCAGCCCGCTCCAAATGTGATGGTGTTTTGCGATTCAGGTTCTTCTAAAGAAATTCTTTCCGGGATAATCTCTCCTTTGGGGATGAATTTCATGGATAGGCTATTGACGCAATGACGTGTGTTTTTTGGAGTAAAATTCTCTCCGACAAATATATGTCCTAGATGACCCAAACAATTACTGCATGTAATTTCAGTTCTTCGACCATCAGAATCAAGTACTCGCTTTACAGCTCCATCAATTTCATCATCAAAACTTGGCCATCCACAATTGCTATTGAATTTCGTAGAAGAACGATAAAGCTCTTGATTGCATTGTTTACAGATGTATGTTCCTTTTTCATAGTACTTGTTGTATTTGCCTGTATTGGGGTACTCAGTTCCTTTTTCAATGATAATTCGCTGTTCTTCTTCGGTCAGTTCGTTGTATTTGTTTGTGTTTGGTTTTTCTTGATTCATCGATTTGTTATTTGATTGAGTTTGGGCATCACAAGAAGCTACTAATAAAAGTAAAATTAAATAATAAGCATACTTCATTAATATATATACGAATGAAATGTCATTTTAGATTTATTGCAGGTTAATTAAAATGAATCCAATTCAATCTTTGGTGTATTGAATTATTGCATACTCATTACATTTGCTAAATCATTAAGGAAGTGTGTAACATGAAATTGCATAATATAATTAATGGGGAGCAGTTAAAAGAAGATTTGAAAAGTAGTCATGAATCTCGGACTACTATTTCTTTTTATAAATATGCAAACATTGCAAATCCTCCTCTATTCAGAGATCATCTTTTTTATCACTGGAATAATCTTGGCGTTTTAGGTAGAATATATGTTGCGAAGGAGGGTATTAATGCTCAGTTAAGTGTGCCTAAAAAACATTTGGAAGCTTTTAAAAACGAATTGGATTCTATTTCTTTTTTAAAAAATATCAGACTCAATTACGCAGTAGACGATGACGGGAAGTCATTTTTTAAATTGGCGATTAAGGTTAGAAATAAGATTGTAGCGGACGGTTTAAATGATGACTTATTCGATGTTTCATCACCAGGGAACTATCTCAAGGTAGAAGAGTTTAATCAGCTAACCGATCGAGACGAAACAGTTCTTATTGATATGCGAAACCACTATGAAAGTGAGGTAGGTCATTTTGAGGGTGCGTGGTGTCCGGATGTAGATACTTTTAGAGAACAGTTACCTTTAGTAGTTGACAAGTTAGCTGACAAGAAGGATAAACCTATTGTTATGTATTGTACAGGGGGGATTAGATGCGAAAAAGCAAGTGCCTACTTAAAACACAAAGGGTTTAAGGATGTATACCACCTTGAAGGTGGTATTATTAAATATGCCCGCGATGCGGAGGAGTTAGGTTTGAAAAATAAATTTATTGGTAAAAATTTCGTTTTTGATGAGCGTTTGAATGAGCGAATTTCTGACGATATAATAGCAAAATGCCATCAATGTGGTGATTCTTTTGATGATCATACCAATTGTGCTAATAAGGCTTGTAATTTGTTGTTTATTCAATGCCCCAAATGTGCTTCAAAATTTGCAGGAACTTGTTCTGAAGATTGCAAAAGTATCAATGCTCTACCTGAAGAGGAACAAAAGAAACTCAGAAAAGGGAAAGATACAGGAGTACGAATATTTAGTAAGGGTCGTTTTAAAAGATAGCAGACTGCTATTTATCGATACATTACTGCTTCCACAGCATCTATTACACGCTTTGCATTAGGGAGCCAAGTTTCAACAAGAGTAGATGCATAGGGCAATGGTGTATCAAGTGTAGTTACTCGTTTGATAGGTGCATCAAGATGATCGAACACCATTTGACTCATCATATAGCTGATTTCAGAGGAGATGGACGCAAGTGGCCAAGCCTCTTCAAGGACAACACAACGATTTGTCTTTTTTATACTGTCCGCTATAGTATGATAATCAATAGGTCTTACGGATTGTAAATCAATAAGTTCAACATCAATTCCTTTTTCAGCTAATATTTTTACAGATTCTTCTGCTACTCTCATCATTTTTCCAAATGATACAAGCGTTACATCACTACCTGATTTTTGAATGTTAGCCTGACCAAGCGGGATGTAGTATTCCTCTTCTGGAACATCATGCTTTAGTCCATACATCTGCTCACTTTCCATAAAAATTACGGGATCAGGGTCTACAATGGCAGATTTTAAAAGGCCTTTTGCATTATAGGCATTAGATAATACAGCCACTTTTAGTCCAGGGCAATTGGCATACCAATTCTCAAAAGCTTGAGAGTGTTGAGCCCCTAATTGACCAGCACTTCCGGTTGGTCCTCGAAAAACCATAGGACATGTAAATTGACCACCACTCATACTGTTCATTTTAGCTGCAGCATTAATTACTTGATCAATAGCCACAAGACTAAAGTTGAATGTCATGAATTCTACAATGGGCTTTAGACCATTTGTAGCTGCTCCAGTTGCAATGCCAGCAAAGCCTAATTCTGCAATTGGCGTATCAATTACTCTCTTTTCCCCAAATTCGTCAAGCATTCCTTGACTAACTTTGTATGCTCCGTTGTATTCAGCAACCTCTTCGCCCATTAAAAGAATAGAGTCATCTTTTCGCATCTCCTCGCTCATTGCCTCACGAAGTGCTTCACGTATTTGCAGTTGTCTTGCCATTTTAATTTTTGTTGTGTGCAAAAATAAGATTATTCGCAAAGTAAAAAATACTACATCATGCGATTTTTTGGATAACTAAATCCGTGATACAGAATGAGTTTGTGTTGAAAGAATTGAGTGAGAATGGGAGTGTTTGCTATTCCTTTATTTACTACAACATCCCTTTTTGGAAGTGCCACAATTTTTTACGGGCTTTTTGGGTTGACAACACTTCATTAATTTTGATTGACTTTTAAGATTAGCAGATACTTTATC
>JAHEGS010000096.1 GCA_024645005.1 Bacteroidota bacterium | reverse complement strand
ATGACAATTGGTGCTCCCACCCATGGACGTGTCACATCGACCCACTGGTATTGATTCAATTTTTGTTCCCACCCAAAATTGATCTGATGAACCTTACTAGAAGGATAATATTTCGCATTTGTTTTAATGGTATATTCTTGAGCAAAGTGATCATGCCATAGCGAGCTTATCCCTCCGTTATTGACAAACCCAGGTCCAGGTAAAACATACTGAATATCGCCACCAGAATTAAATACTTGAACTGGATCTGTAACAATACTGTATTCATCAAATACTTGATCAACCGAAGAAGTTCTAAATGGTCGTCCATTGGCATCTGCTCTTAAGTTAGTAAATAATCTTCCAATAGAAAAAGTGGCAACCAATTGCTCATTAATAGCCCTTCTAAGATTGAAGGCTGTTAAATTAGAATGATGAGTATAAGTGGTCGCATTATCGAGATTTAAACTTCTTTCAAATTGGAATCCAGGTCTTAAAATAGCATCGAAACCAACAATCTGAAGTGTTCTTGTATTTTGATTGATTGTTAAACTATGCTGATTGGTGATTGAAATTTTAGTTTTTGAATTCAGCTCATGACTTATTTTAAATGTATGAGTAAACTGATTAGACTGTCGAGGTGCCCATAGGCTATCATTTTTACCGATAATCGAGCTATGAATTTGATTAGCGGTTGGTCCGAAATAATCATCACTTAAGTTATAAGTGGCATTATTAAAGAAATAGAATTTCTTGCCTTTCACTTTGAATTTACCCCCAAATGATAATTCGCCTAAATCTGTATTCCACCCCATAGCAGATGGACTACCTAAATTATCTCTTTGAAAACTCCCTGAAATCTGAAATTTCTCAGAACCTTCTTTAATCGTTGTACTTATAACTCCTGCTGTTCCACCATCATGCTCGGCTCCTGCACCTCCAGTAATCAACTGTAACTCCCCAATGGAACCACTCGATACTTTTACGCCAAATCCCGTTCCAGCTAATGGGTCTTGTGCACTTATATTATCAATGTTAAATGATGTTTCATATACACGTGCACCTCTGATTTGAATTCCATCGCTAGACTTTGATACTCCAGCTTGCATAGCAACTACTTCCTGAACATCTCTGACGTTCATCTCGCTGATATCCTTTTTATTTAAGGTGATGGTACTTTTGGCATCATCCAATTCAATAATTTTTTTCTTACCTACAACCTTAACCGTCTCGAAAGTATTGGTTTGTGCTACCATTTTGACATTGAGTATTGTATTAATTCCATCTTTAATATCAATGTCATTATACACTTTTTGCTGATAGCCTATAAAGGAGATATTCACGGAATACCTTCCAGGCTTGATGTTTTTAATAATAAATGTTCCATCTGCCTCTGATATGGCAGCTCCATACGTTCCGACAACTCGAACATATGCTCCAACTAAGTTTTCTCCAGTTGTTTCATCAGTTAGCTTTCCTTTCAAATTCCCCATTTGAGCATGAGAAAAGAAAGTCAGAAGGGTCAAAATACTACCAATTAAAAGTCTCATTAAATATTTTTGAAATTAATTGATTTTGGTTGGAGGCTAATTTATCTAGTTTGTGTAATTCTACCGTAAATAAAACCAAATTGACGTTACCATCAGTTGATTTTCGCTGAATAGCAATTGTTCTTGGCCCATACCAACCCCCGTTAGGAGTGAGTTGAGCAGTATATAATACTTCGGATTCTTGACTATGATAGAATGGATCAACAGCCAACAAAAAATTAGTTGGTTGTAAATCTGGGAAACCATCTATTGTGCTTTTTGCAAAACTGTCATTTACAAAAAATGCTTGACCTCTACTTCCCGTAAAACTATCGATAGACAAAACACCACCTATGATGTCAATATTAGTGCCTGTGGCAAATGCCGTAGACACCAAAACCTTCTTCTTATTATCTATTAATTCTTGAATGATAGGAGCAGCAAAATCTAACAATTTTCCATCATCTCCAGTCAGTGGATTACTGAAATTCCCCTCGTCTGTATGAAAGAAAACCTTATCGTATTGTTCCGATAATAACCTGAAGTTTGGGTTCCAAAACTTAGGTTGATTTAATCCTCCATTTAATGCATAGTTCACAAAATCCGCTGAAGGATAATTATTATTGACTAACTCTTGGTACTTTTTATCAATTTGGACATTATGACCACCAATAACAAGTAAGTCTGAAGTTTGACTTCGAACAAAAATAGATGCAGTGCTATCAATACTGCTTGAGGTATTGGCAATATCTTCAACCCTCAATTGAATAATATTATCCCCTCCATTATTAAATCCGTCAATTGTTAGGGCAGACTCATTTTCTATACCGTAATATACATTAGCCTGTCCAATTCCAACTTCAGTTGGGCTAGTTGGCAACAAAGACACCAACTTTTGATTAAGATCTATTTCTGCCCATTCACCCTCATTAGCTCTGATAAATCCTTTTTTTAATGTTTCATCTCCATCAGGATCTGAGGCCATATATCTAAAAGTGATCACAAGATTAGTTGTATCCAACGGAAGTGAAGCCTCATCAAAAGTGACTTCTGGAGTGCTATTTTTAAGGGGAATTTTTAAGTACGCTGGAGTAGGGTCCTCATAACCTTCGTTGTCAACTGCTCTAACATAAAAATCAACATCTGTAGAATCCTGATTGGGTTCGATGTCAAAAAGAAAAATGCTGTCCTGTGTTTGAGTTTTAACCCAATCCTTATCCCCAATTCGAATCTCGTAACATTGAACATATCCATCGATATCAGTGCCAAACCAAGACAATTTTACTGTACTATTCAATCGATTTTCCCCTGATAAATTAATGCTCTCAATAGATAACTTGGTCTCTGGAGCACTATTAGGTAATGGTTCACCCTCCTTACAAGATGCTACAAAAAATAGCAAGACCAGGTAAAAAAAACTGGTCTTGCTATTTGTTATTTGAGGATACCTACTGATCAAATTTTAATGAATTTAGCTGACATTTTAATTCCATCCAAATCTATAAATTCTAGCATATACATCCCAGGAATCAGTGATTCAATATTTAATTGTGTATTGTCAAGTATAGCTGTTTTCATCATTTCTCTACCCTCAATACTTCTAACATACAGTGTTCCACCTTTCGAGTTCATAGTAGTCACATTCAACACACTTCTAGAAGGGTTCGGATAGAAAGTTACCCCATTGTCTTCCATATTCACAATTGAATTTGTAGCTGTATCACCTGCATAATTTGTGCTTTCAAGTGAAAAACTAAATCCAACTAAATCATCATTATTTCTTGGCTTAATTGAATATTGACCAAATCCATAATAAACAACCCCTATCAAGGCATCCATATCCATTTCTTTCGTTGCTTCAATAGCAGGAACTTCCATTATTCCATCGATATTGGCAAAAGTATCGTTGGAAACTACCGAAACCCATAGCGATGAATTGTTATTGCCATTTTTGACACCTGTCTGAACTTTTGTGCTATTATTAAAACTTGCACCCGTATCGCTTGAAATCATCCACTCTCCAAAAGGATTTAATCGTGGATTGGAAATTTTCACTTTACCTCCTTGATTAACCATTCTAACAAGCATCCCTTCGTACTTTTCCATACCTCTATTTACTCGACCTGCACTATCACTAACCGGAAGTTCAATTGGAGTTATCTCAGCTGTATTCCCTGTTTTGGTAACTGAACTTACAAGCATTTGTGTAAATCCGTATGACTCCTCAATTGTACCCGTTACCTCCACTTCTTCAGTTCTCCATAATTCTAATAAATCAGAACTCCCAGACAATCGAATTCCTCCCCACTCCTTGGCATCTTTGTCCTGAATATATACATCCTCTAAATCGTATGGTTTAGCACTTGCAGTTACATATCCCTTTACGGTTACAGTCTGTCCCTTGTATGGACTTCCGTCAGACGTTGGATCTAAAACATATTGTAAATCAGGGATTGTTAGCCCACCATCACGAACTGTGTAAAAGGCTGTTGCTCCATCTGACTTACTAGCTGAAAAAGGCTCATAACTTACATTCCCGTCATTATCAGTAGCCGAGATAAAATATCGAATAATCGTACCATCAGCAAATGCAGGAATAGTCCCTTCATATTCATCTGTCGATCCCGATTTCAAAGTAAATGTTGTTTCAGTAAAACTGGTATTATCTTTTGCAAGGTCATCTGTGTAGTATAATTTCTGACTAGCAACTGTACCATTGAAATCGATTATTTTGGCACTTATCGTGAGGTTATCTGAACTTGTAGGAACAAGCGGTGTTCTTGTAACCTCGGTAATGCTTGGGGGTGTATCTCCAACTTTGTAATGGCTCTTATCAAATGGATTTAGTTCGTACCCTCTTCCTGTTCCCCCAGAGCAACCATTTTGAGAATGCATAATCAATCCTCTTAATGACTCATATTTTGTCCCAACAATCGGAGCAACAAATTCTCCAGCAGATTGAGGA
The DNA here is from genome assembly GCA_024645005.1 of Bacteroidota bacterium. GTDB lineage: Bacteria > Bacteroidota > Bacteroidia > NS11-12g > UBA9320 > UBA9320. Next base: position 7,917 of record JAHEGS010000096.1, on the reverse strand, counting down.
CTTGAAGGATTGACTAAAGTTCTTCCTGGAAGCTTCTGTACTAAGAACCGATCTGATACATTAATCACATTACCATTTTCATCTGATACATCAAAACTAACCCTGTTACCACTAAAGATAGAAACTGAAACTACGGTGACATTATTAAGTTGAACAAATGACCCTTCCCATTCTTCTCCCGTAACGTAATTGTTGGTACGTGTGTTGTCGTTTAATTTCCCTAAATCAATTACTTGAGCACTTGGTGCTGTAACAGAACCAATCACATTTACAGATGAATTGTCTGAAGGGAAAACTTGCGTTTCTCCTTGGTAGTTCCCCACTTTACCAGTAACCTCTATAATCATTCCTGCAACAAGGTTGTCGAGTTTACTCACAGGCTGACTTTGACCACCACCATCGGTGTATACACCATGAATCTGAACACCTCTAAAATTACCCATACCTCCAGAAGAAGTATCTAGGATATGAACCCCTGGTCTATAACCTCCATTAACCGATCCAGATGCTAGCTCAGTTAAATTACCATCATGCATAACGATTCCAATCGTTTTTATTTCTTGATCATCATAAGAACTTAAGTCTTTACAATTAGCTAAATCAGTTGGACTGACAAATTGAATGTCCCTAACTGATACTGCTGTTTGAGCAAATGATAAAGTGACCATGAAAAGGCCAGTAATCAGAATTGTAAGTTGTTTTTTCATTGTATTGTTTATTTAATAATTGCAAATTTTCCTTTATATAAATCTCCTGTTTCTAGGTCTTTTACTGTAAATAGATATAGTCCTCTAGCAATAATCTGAGTGTTTTCTGTAAGTAAATTCCACCCATGCTCACCACCACTAAAAACATTCTGGTTAGGGTTCTCCGCTCCAAAAGTTTTATTCCAACGAATGTCATCCCCATTATAATCATCGTGATGTATTATTTGATCTAAAAAATCCCCTGCTAAAGTGAATACATTAATTTCACAATGTCTAGGCAGATTGGCGAAATATAACTTTCTACTTTGTTCTTGAAAGCTACTTCTACCCTCCCAACTTGCCCCTGCATAATATGGGTTTGGATATACAAATGGTTGGTTTTTAGTAATACTCTCGTTAACTGGTTTGCCCGCAAACGCTCTAAAATTATTAGACACAGGACTAGACTCTAGACTTTCCAAATTATTCCCCTCATTTCCTCTGTCAAATGCAGTAACCGATACCGCATATTGCCATCCATTTAGTACCTTATCAATAGTATACTTGTAGTGATATTCCTTACCATCTATAGTGACTGGCTCATCTAACCTTATCGAACCAAACCCTGTTTCATATCCATAACCATTGTTAGGCAAGTCATATTCAGCAATCTTTACCAAATCTCTCTGTAAATTAGGGACATCTGTAACATCAAAACCTAACTTCGTCATGTATATGCGATAACCCTCGAAGTCCATTTCTTGGCTTATTGGATCTATACTCATTTCTGAATTATCCTGCCAAAAAATTTCAATTTTATTATCAGAGGTTATCATTTTTGTATTGGGTATATCAGGCGGAGATGGTAAAACAAATCGAGTCAATAGACCATCACCATTATTGTCCTCCCCATCATCTAAAACACCATTAAAATTGACATCCTCGCCATTGTATGCCGTCTGGGCCCAACTGGCATTTGATAAAAATGTACTTCTCTGAACTGCATTATTATCTGAGTTAGGATTACCATCCTCTTTTTTCCTTGCGAAAATATAAGCATAGCTGACCTTGATATGATCTCCCGGTTCATAATTCAAAAAAGGTCCAACTGAAACTAGATCTGAACGATTACCCAAATCATTTAGTTGCTCTTGATAGCTTTTTGATCCACAACTTGAGTTTGAACTATTGTTTTGATTCCAGCATGGTTGGTCATTTAATCCTTTTGTGAGTTTTTGATAACGGGTATTGTCATTCGTTGGCTGAAAATATACTGGATCTGATGTACTATTAAATTGCCATGCATTGTAATGAGCCTTGAATCTCGGATTTGATATAGGATGTTGAAATCCATTCTTATCTTCTGCACCTAAGAATTTTTGACCGACGTAACTATCCGTGAAACCCACATCGCCAGAGTGGTCATAACAGTATGCCATTTGCAAACTATCTAAATATCCGTTACCACCTTTATTATAAAATGCAGCTCCTCCGCTGCCCGCTGGTGTTACATTAATATTTCTAACTACCGTATTTGCCCACAAACCAAAGTAGGCACTGTCAATAGTATTTCCTCCAACATTTTCAATATCAAAATCAAGAATGACGAAAAAATCACTGAACCCATAGTTCCAATTGAACGAACGTGATTTAACCTTTACAAATAAGGGATCTACATGCCCCCCGATCTGAATTTGAGTACCAGGCACCTGAACATTGACATCAGAATATACACCAATAAAATCTTGATGAGATATGGCTTCTGGGCTATAATATGGGCTATTCCTAAGCGAAGAAAGTTCTTTAAGAACATCGCCTTGATCTGGATAAAATTCAAAACCGGCTGCACCAGTACTATAACCTTGAGGTGCATCTACAGCAGCTGTACTCACCCCAACTGTTGACCCATTGATTAAACCTCCAAACCAAATTCCACTCTCAAAGAGATGCTCAACTCCGCTGCCCGCTGGATATTCTCCAGAAGGATTCCCAGACCCATTTTTATATCCTCTAAAAGCATTACCATAGGTTCCTGAATTAGTGACATTTAACCGAACATTAGAAGAAGTTGTTGTTTTCTCATCAAAGGTTTGACCTACCAATTCGGTAGAGATAAACAAGATAGTAAATATAGAAAACAAATACTTCATTAACGCTCAAAGACTGATACAAATATACTCTTAAGATGCACTCTCTCGAGCTTAATAAATTAAAATTTAGACTTTGGTTTGGTTATAAATACCGACTTGATATAATTCGGTTCATAGAAGGTTAAATCTGCATAATCTTGTTTTGCCCACTTTTGCAATGCTTCACTCAATAAATCTCTTGCATATAATGCTGATTTAGTGTGTTTTAATTCTTTTTCTTTATCTAATTCATCGATAAATTTAATCGCACCTGAACCTACAACCACCGTATTATTTTTTTCAATTCTAAGATCGGAATTTATCGTCACAAACTGTTCCTCAACTATTGGATTAAGGTGTTGATCATAAATCCCCATGTATGCGTCACTTCTTCGAGCATCGACTAGTGCGATAATCTGGTTGACGGAGGGATAATCATTCAATGCTACACTTGCCAATCCTTTTAGCGTTGAAACTGCTATCAACGGGATATTTGCCCCCATGCAAATCCCCTTGGCTAAACTACATCCTATTCTTAACCCCGTATAAGAACCCGGACCATCACTTATCACAACCCCATCAAGCTCATGAATAGACAACCCCGCATTCCGCATTACTTCATCAACAAAAGGAGCTAGATAAACGGAATGTGAATTGGGCTCATTAATCCATTTTTCTTGAATGATGCTTTCGCTACTTGACAAAGCCACAGAACATACTTCATTGGACGATTCTATTAGAAGTAGATTAGGCATTATTTTTTTATTTTGGCAAATGCCCAACTTTCACTAAAAGGAACTTTCCATCGAGTTCTAATGTCATGTAGATTATTGACTGAATTATCGAAAAAAGTTGAAGAGTCTGAAATTTTATGTGAATCATAAGCTGATTGAATGTCAGCCATTCGAACCATAACAATTTCATCATTTTCTTTGAAAACTAGGTTCAATCGGTTGAATAAATCTATTTGTAAAACTTGATCTATTTCTTGAAAAATAGCAGTTGATCTATCGATAGAACAGCCACTCGCTGGCTCAAAATCTTCATCTGCACCTAAAACTAAAATTTGATCGTAAAAAATTTGAAAGCTTGCCTTCAATTGTGAACCATGGGCAGACCAATCTTTACAAAATACATCAAATTTGGCATTAATTTGCTCTTTCTCATTGGCTGTCAACTTTCGGTTTGATGCAAAAATCCAAACACGACCATTCCCAGTTAGACTATCAAACATCACACAAAGATAAAGCTAATCTCGTGATGTATTACCCCAAGAAAAATAAATGGAAACAAAAGATTATTCTTTTCTAATATCTCTAATTAGTTTTCCGATATCGATTAAATGAGTATGAATTACTATAGGGACAATCGTTGCAGGCAATAGTATAAACGGAAAGAATATTACTGCTCTATTTGGTTGATCAAAACCAAATTGCTGAAAAGGTAATTCAGCAGACAAAATGCCATTAACTAGTATAAAAGTTACAAAAAATAGACCTAAAAAATTCCATACTAAAAGCACCTTTTTAGATAATTTTCTGTAAAAATTCAACAAACCTATCAATGGTGCTGATAAGCCAATAATAATATCAAAATTTCGTCCCTCAAAAGTCATTAATTCTGGAATCATTTCATGCCTGTATAGCATTAGTAAAATAATTTCTATAGGCACTCGCACAGCATGTAAAAAAGTACTTACTTGAGTGCTTCTTCGCTCGTAAAAATATTCTCTTTTTCGAGGAGTAAAACTATATATAAGAGCTATTAAAACGGGAACTATAACTAACCCAAATCTTGGTGGGATTGCTGCTACATCTTGATAAAAACCAAAATAAGCTAATAGCGAATGAATAATTGACCAAGCTACTAAATAATATGCTAACTTCTCTTGCTTACCATTTGAATAGTAAAACAAAATAATGGTTAGCAAAACAGTAACTACAAACAATAGTGTAACCCAAGAAGGCAAAATGTTCATCATAGTATTTTAGGTTAATTTTTAACAACTACAGATGAATCACTTCATCATATGCTGCTGCACACGCTTCCATAATAGCTTCGCTCATAGTTGGATGAGGATGAACAGTCTTTATCATTTCGTGCCCAGTTGTCTCAAGTTTTCTTGCTGATACTACTCCAGCAATCATCTCTGTAACATTGGCACCAATCATGTGGCAACCCAAAAATTCACCATACTTGGCATCAAATATGACTTTAACAAAGCCTTCTTTCGAACCACTTGCACTTGCTTTACCACTTGCACTAAATGGGAACTTACCAACTTTGATATCGTATCCTGCTTCTTTAGCTTTAGCCTCGGTATATCCTACCGATGCAATTTCTGGCCACGTGTAGGTGCATCCCGGAATATTTCCATAATCCAAAGGAGCTACATGTTGACCACTAAATTTTTCAACACAGATAATTCCCTCTGCACTGGCAACGTGAGCAAGAGCCGGACCATGAACGATATCTCCAATGGCATATACCCCTGAAACATTTGTTTGGTAATAATCATCAACCACTACCTTACCATTTTCTGTTTTAACTCCTAAATTTTCTAGTCCAATATTCTCAAGATTTGTCTGTATTCCTACAGCAGAAAGAACGATATCACATTTGATGGTTTCCTCGCCTTTGGATGTTTTTACTTTTACCACACAACCTTTTCCTTTCGTATCTACCGATTCGACAGAACTATTCGTCATGATGGTCATCCCTTTCTTCTTATATAACTTTTCAAGTTCTTTAGATACATCTGCATCCTCATTGGGTACAATGCTTGGCATAAATTCTACCACCGTTACTTCTGTGCCCATGGCAGTGTAAAAGTATGCAAACTCCATCCCTATAGCTCCACTACCAACAACCACCATCTTCTTGGGTTGCTCTTTGAGTACCATAGCTTCATGATAACCTACTATTTTTTCGCCATCAATAGGAATATTTGGTAATTGACGTTCTCTTGCTCCAGTTGCAAGTATGATGTGCTTGGCACTGTGCGTCTCTTTTTTTCCATTATTATCAACACTTACTTGACCTTTAGCTATCACTGTTCCAAAACCCGTAAGAATTTCAATCTTATTCTTCTTCATCAAAAACTGAATTCCTTTACTCATTCCTTCAGCAACTCCTCGACTTCTCTTAATGACTTTTGAAAAATCATGCTTTGCATTGTCAACAGAAATGCCGTAATCATCGGCATGGTTAATGTACTCAAATACTTGAGCAGACTTAAGCAATGCTTTGGTAGGGATACATCCCCAATTCAAACAAACACCACCTAGTTCAGCTTTCTCTACGACAGCAACTTTATGACCCAATTGGGAAGCTCTAATTGCAGCTACATACCCACCAGGACCACTTCCGATTACGATTACATCAAAATTCATTTTTATCTCAATTAATTTGGAGTGCAAAGAAAAGCAATATTTTGATATGCTTATCGCATTTTTAACAAGATTAAAAGCGACATTTTGTTTAACATTTCACTTTCATATTGGCAAAAAAGAAAGACATTTGTCCCACTTACACCTAAAACGAAACACCATGGGAAGAGCATTTGAATTTAGGAAAGCCCGAAAAATGAAACGATGGGGCAAAATGGCCGTTACCTTCACCCGAATTGGTAAAGAAATTTCAATTGCTGTAAAAGAGGGAGGACCAGATCCTGAAAACAATTCCAGATTGAGAATGGCTATAAAAAATGCCAAATCTGAGAATATGCCTAAAGACCGTGTAGATGCAGCAATCAAAAAAGCCTCAGATAAAGATAGTAGCAACTACGAAGAGGTACTTTATGAAGGCAAAGGACCATTTGGCCTCAGTCTAATGATTGAAACTGCAACAGACAACATCAACCGAACTGTTGCTAATATCCGAGCTATCTTTAACCGAAATAACGGTGAACTAGGTACTAGTGGCTCTCAAGAATTTAATTTTGATCGTAAGTGTATTTTCAAAATCAACCCCCAAGATAGTGATGTCGAAGAGTTAGAACTTGAATTGATTGATTTTGGATTGGAAGAAATAGAACAGGTAGACGACGAAACACTTGTTTATACTGCATTTACCGATTTTGGCAATATGCAAAAGGGACTAGAGGAGCTTGATGTGGAGATTGTTTCAGTGGATATTGAACGCATTCCCCACCACACGATTGATCTAAACGATGCACAAAAAGAGGAGATTAACCTTTTGATTGAAAAACTAGAGGAAGATGAAGACGTTCAAAATGTATTTCACAATGCCCTATTATAGAATTACACCGTGAAAAAAATCTGCTTTTTTAATAGTTCTAACTTTTGGGGCGGTGGTGAAAAACTTCACCTCGAAAATGCCATTGAATTTAGAAATCGTGGATATGATATCGTAATTGCTGCCCACCCCAATAGTGAGCTTTGGCAACGAGCTAAAAAAAATGGATTTGAAACGATAGATGTTACCATAACTAGTCTCTCTTTTTTAAATGTTTTTAAGTTAAAAAGACTTCAAAGGCAATTCAAGATTCATAAAATTGACACCCTTATTTTTACAACCTCACAAGATTTTAAGTCTGCAAGTATAGCTGGTCATTGGTCTTCTATTCCTCGTATTGTTTACTTAAGGGGTCTAGCTGTTCCCATAAAAAATAGTTTTGTCAATCGATATTGTTTAACCCGTGCTTGTACGCACATCATTGCAAATTCTGATGAAACTAAAAAAACCATTCTTCAGCATTTTCAAGGAAGCATTCCTTCCAAAAATGTCAAAACGATTTACCATGGTATTCAGCCTGAACTTCTCGAGATAAAAAAAGATAAAGGTGATTTTTTTACTAAAAAACCAAAGGGTATCATCCTTGGCAATGCAGGAAGACTAACCAAACAAAAAGGACAGCACCATCTAATCGAAGTAGCTCGCTACTTAAAGAAAGAAAGCGTGGATTTTACCTTGTTCATTGCGGGTACTGGAGAACTTGCGGAAGAACTGGCTGAATCCATCAAAAAGTACCACTTACAAGAAGAAGTTGTCCTATTGGGCTTCATCAAAAGCATGGAACTTTTTATGCAACAAATTGATTTGTTTTTACTGCCCAGTTCATGGGAAGGTTTCGGATTTGT
>JAHEGS010000094.1 GCA_024645005.1 Bacteroidota bacterium | reverse complement strand
TCTTCTGTTACTTTCTCACTATTAACAGAAACCGAATTCTCTTTTAAAGCACGTTTTGCTTCACTTTTGCTTGACAAGAATCCTGAATCAGCACACATTTCAACAATATTAACTCCTTGTAAATCAGATACTTGATGTTTTTTTACACCATCAAATATAGAAAAAAAGTCATCCTCACTTAAATTACGCAAACTATCAGATGTAGCCTTACCAAATAGGATGTCAGTAGCTGTGAGAGCTGTTTTATATCCAGATTCTCCATGCACCCATTTCGTAATATATGCTGATAATTCCTTTTGAAGTAGTCGAATGTGTGGAGCATTTCTGTGTTCTTGAATTAAATTATCAATATACTCTTTTGTATGAAGGGTGAAAATCTTGATATATCGTTCAGCGTCTTCATCTGAGGTATTCATCCAAAATTGGTAAAATTGATAGGGACTTGTTTTTTGAGCGTCCAACCACACGTTTCCACCTTCACTTTTTCCAAACTTGCTACCATCTGATTTGGTTATTAGTGGTGCAGTTAACGAAAACCCTTTACCGTTTCCTTTCCTCCGTATAAGCTCCGTACCAGTCACAATATTTCCCCACTGATCGCTACCCCCCATCTGAAGTTTCACATTTTTTTCTTTCCAAAGATGATAGAAATCGTACCCTTGAACTAGTTGATAACTAAACTCTGTAAAACTCATACCATCTTCCAAACGATTCTTGACTGAATCTTTAGCCATCATATAATTAATCGAGATATGTTTACCTACATCTCTAATGAAATCTAAAAATGAAACATCTTTAAACCAATCATAATTATTAACTACCTCAGCACTATTTAAGCCACAATCAAAATCTAAAAATTGTTGTAATTGCTTTTTTTGACTCTCAAGATTATGGTTGATTATTGTTAAATCAAGTAGTTTTCGTTCTGACTTTTTCCCTGAAGGATCACCTACCATTCCAGTTGCACCTCCAACTAATACAATTGGTTTATGCCCTGCTCTTTGAAGATGAACCAATAAAATTATTGGCACCAGATTACCAATATGTAAAGAATCTGCTGTTGGATCGAAACCTATATATCCAGTTGTCATTTCTTCTAATAAAAGATTTTCAGTACCCGGAACTGCCTGGTGAAATAGCCCACGCCATTTTAATTCTTCAACTAAGTTGTAATTTGGTGAAAAGTCCATTTACGATTTTAAAACAACAAAGGTAAAAATTTGATTGAGTGTTAAAGCACAATGTATAATTCAAAATTGATTTACTTTTGAGCAACTTTATATGTCAACTAATAAAAAATTATTCCTCTTAGATGCCTATGCATTAATATTTAGGGCATACTATGCCTTTATCAAGAATCCACGAATAACATCGTATGGACTTAACACCAATGCAATATTTGGCTTCACTACAACATTATTAGAAGTACTTGAAAAACATGACCCAACTCATATTGCAGTATGTTTTGACCATAAATCTGAAAACATAAGAAAAAAAGAATACCCTCTTTATAAAGCAAATAGAGATGAAACTCCGGAGGACATCAAAAGATCTGAACCATTTATCCGTAAAATAATTGAAGCTTTTAATATTCCCATTATTGAAAAAGAAGGGTATGAAGCAGACGATGTCATCGTGACACTAGCTACAAAAGCAGAAAAAGAAGGTTTTATAACATACATGATGACACCTGACAAAGATTTTGGACAAGCAGTCACCGACAAGATACTTATCTTTAAACCTGCTCGAGGTGGGAATGCTCCTGAAATTATGGGACCTGAGGAAGTATGTAATAAGTTTGGACTAAATGACACAAAACAAATCATTGACTACCTTGGGATGATGGGTGATGCAGTCGACAACATACCAGGAATTCCAGGAGTAGGTGCAAAAACAGCATCTAAATTACTATTGGAATATGGGTCAATGGAAAATCTTTATAACAATACTGATAAAATTAAAGGGAAGTTGAGAGAAAAAATAGAAAACAATAAGGATCAGGCATTTCTCTCTAAGCATTTAGCAAAAATTATCACAGATGTTCCTGTAAATTTTGATGAGCCAGAACTATTAAGAACTGAACCCAATAAAGAAAAAATAAGTAAGCTATTTACAGAATTAGAGTTCCGAACATTGACAAAACGAGTTTTTAGCCACACGATGAGTGAATTAAAAACTGTTCAAGGGGATTTATTCTCTAGTCCTAATCAAATTAAACCAAAAAGTAAAACTCAAAACCCTGAATATAACACTTTAGAAACAACTGATCACTATTATCAACTAGTTGATAATCAAGAAAAAAGAAAAATATTGATCTCTGAATTAGAAAAAATAAGCTCTTTTTGTTTTGATACAGAGACAACCTCCCTTAATGAATTGGATGCAAAAGTTCTGGGAGTTTCTTTCTCATTCGAAAAAGGCAAAGCTTTCTATGTAAACATGCCAGATAATTTTGAGGAAACAAAAAAAATTCTCAACGAATTTAAACCTATCTTCAATAGTGATAAAATTGAGAAAGTTGCACAGAACTTAAAATATGACTTAAAAGTATTGCTGAAATATGGGATAAAAATAGCTGGCCCACAATTTGACACCATGCTTGCTCATTATCTTGTCAATCCAGATGGACGTCATAGTATGGATGTATTAGCCGAAAAATACCTCAACTATAAGCCTATCTCTATTACAAGTTTGATTGGGAAAAAAGGTAAAAATCAGTTGTCTTTTTCAGATGTCCAAATAGAAAAAGCAAAAGAATACGCATGTGAAGATGCAGATATTACTTTTCAATTGAAACAAAAAATTTACAAAGAATTAATGGATAAGCAACTGGCACATTTGATGGTTCGTTTAGAAATGCCTCTAGTGCCTGTACTTTCTGATGTTGAAATGGAAGGAATAAGAGTGGATGACAAGTTCTTAAACGACTATTCGATCGAACTAGAACGTATGTCTAATGAAATTGAAAAATCCATCTATGAAATGTCAGGTGTGACTTTTAATATAGCTAGTCCAAAACAACTAGGAGAAGTTTTATTTGACCATATGAAGATTGACGCTAAAGCTAAAAAAACAAAGACAGGTCAATATAAGACAGATGAGGCTACCTTAGAAAAACTCTCAGCTGAAAATCAAGTCGTAAGCGATATTTTAAATTATCGAAAAATCAATAAGTTACGATCAACATATGTTGACGCATTGCCTAAACTAATCCATCCAAAAACTGGAAGAGTTCACACCCACTTTTCTCAAGCTGTAGCAGCTACCGGAAGATTAAGTAGTACAAACCCCAACCTACAAAACATTCCTATTCGAACAGATTTAGGAAAAGAGATCCGGAAAGCTTTTGTACCTCGTGATGAAAATCACACATTACTCGCAGTTGACTATTCTCAAATTGAATTAAGGATTGTTGCCTCCATTGCAGAAGATAAAGGAATGATTGAAGCCTTTAATGATAACATGGATATTCATACAGCAACAGCTTCGAAAGTTTTTGGTGTTGCATTGAAGGACGTTACTAAGGATCAACGTTATAAAGCCAAAAGTGTCAATTTTGGACTTATCTACGGTCAAGGTGCCTTTGGTTTAGCTCAAAATTTAAAAATATCTCGAACAGAAGCAAGAAAGTTGATAGATGCCTATTTTGAACAATTTAGCGGAGTGAAAAAGTACATGGAAGATACCATTAATTTCTGTAGAGAAAACGGATATGTAAAGACCATTATGGGAAGAAAACGGTTTATTCCCGACATTAACTCAAATAACCAAACTGTAGTTGGATTTGCAGAACGAAACGCAATTAATGCCCCAATTCAAGGAAGTGCTGCAGATATGATAAAATTAGCTATGATAAATATACATCGACGATTGATGAATATGCAAACTGGAGCTAAAATGATACTACAAGTTCATGATGAACTATTATTTGACGTCCCAAAAAAGGAACTTGATAATATTCAAAAAATCATTAAACATGAGATGGAAATTGCCATGCCACTTAAAGTACCTGTTGTTGCAGAGGCTGGAAATGGAAACAACTGGTTAGAAGCTCATTAATAGCTATTTTTGCATTGATAATGGGAAAGACATACTTCGCCTCTGACTTTCACCTGGGTACACCAGATTATTCAACATCTTTAGTCAGAGAAAAAAAAATTATTCAATGGTTAGAATCTATTGAATCTGATTGTGAGTCACTTTTTTTGTTAGGAGACATCTTTGATTTTTGGTTTGAATATAAAACTACAGTCCCTAAGTACTTCAATCGATTATTAGGCAAACTTGCCACTATGTCTGATTCTGGAATACCCATTTACTTTTTTAAAGGGAATCACGATATGTGGACATTTGATTACCTTGAAAAAGAGATAGGTTTACAGGTAATTGATGAAGAATGGACAGGTGAAATTCATGGCAAAAATTTCTATGTACACCATGGAGACGCTCTGTGGAAAGGTGAAAGAAGTTATAAGTTCCTTCGCAAAATTTTTAGAAGCAAAATAGCTATCTGGCTTTTTCATCGCTTACATCCAAATTTTGGTGTTGGATTTGCACATTACTTCAGCAGAAAAAGTAGAAAAAAGAACAGCCATTTAGATCAGGTCGAGATACCTCTTGAAAAAGAATATCAAATTCAATTTGCTAATGAATACTCAAAATCAAATCCCATTGATTTCTTCATTTTTGGCCATAGACACAAGCCTCTAAATCATACTATAAATGATTCTACAAAGATGATTAATCTAGGAGACTGGGTAACGCATTTTACTTATGCTACATTTGAAAATCATGAAGTTAAGTTACATACTTTTAACCCTTAACCTATTTGGAGCACTCCTTGCCAATAGTCAAGACACCCTAGTATTAAGGAATATAAAAAATATTACCTGCATGAGCATAGATGCAAAAGGGAATAAGTATTTATCTGATGATGCACATACACTTTACAAATACAGCTCTGATCATAAATTGATCACTAACGTAAACAATAAATCGTACGGGAATATTACCAGTATTGATTGTTCTAACCCGTTCGAGATTTATGTCTATTACAAAGACCAAAACATTATTGTATTTTTTGACAATATGCTCAACATAAGAGGTGAAGTTCGACTAAACAATTTTCAATTGAATAACACTGTCTGCATATCAAGATCATACGACAATCAAATTTGGCTTGTGGATATGTCCGAAAACAAATTGCTCAAAATAAGTAAATCAGGCAAAAAACTGATGGAGTCAAACTTTCTAAATTCAATTCATCAAGAACTAACCAATCCTTCAAAAATATGGGAACTTAACGGACAAGTGTATGTTACAGATTCCACAACTGGAATAGTTGCATTTGACATTTACGCAACCCTTGATAAAATTTATCCTTTAGCTCATTTTTCATCGGTTACTGGAAATAGCACCTTACTTTACGCTAATCAAAATGGTTCACTGATTCGCTACAATAAACTTCTTAAAATTCCAACAAACACAAACATTAAAATGCCTAAAAAAGCAAAATTAGCTATACATGACAATACTGTATATTCCTATTTTGACAATAAAATACTAGCAATTAAGCTGCCGTAACTAGTTTCAGTTGATTAGCCCATTCATAATAAATACATTTGCCATTCATGCTTGAAACATTAGAAGGGATACATGCAAGATTTAAAGAGGTAGAATTACTGCTCAGTAGTCCAGAAGTAGCATCAGATATAAAACAATTTACCAAACTAAATAAGGAATATAGTGATCTTAAACTCATTGTTGAGCGGTACTTTGAATACAAAAATTTAATTAGGAATCTGTCAGAAGCTCTAGAAATCATTGAAGATAGCGATGACCCAGAAATGAAAGAAATGGCTCGAGATGAACTTGAAGAATTAACAGCCAAGCAAGGGCCACTTGAGGAAGAGATAAAAATGCTGTTGGTGCCTAAAGATCCTGAAGATGATAAAAACGCCATGGTAGAAATCCGAGCAGGTACAGGTGGAGATGAAGCTAGCATTTTTGCTGGAGATTTATTTCGGATGTACACTCGATTTTTTGATACACAAGGTTGGAAATATGAAACTATCGAAGCTACTGAAGGAACATCTGGAGGGTATAAAGAAATTATTTTAAAAGTGGAAGGGAATGAAATTTTCGGAACACTAAAATTTGAGGCTGGTGTTCATCGCGTACAACGAGTCCCCGAAACAGAAACACAAGGTAGGGTTCATACATCTGCTGCTACTGTAGCCGTTTTACCTGAAGTTGAAGAAATTGACTTAAAGATTAACCCTGCAGATATATCGCTTCAAACATCTCGTTCTGGAGGTGCAGGTGGTCAGAATGTAAATAAAGTTGAAACAAAAGTTCAATTAACCCATAAACCATCAGGAATTGTAGTAGTCTGCTCTCAAGCTAGATCTCAACTTGCCAATCGAGAAATTGCCATGGACATGCTTCGAGCAAAACTTTATGATTTAGAACTTGTTAAACGAAATGGCGATATAGCCGCTCAAAGAAAAACAATGGTATCAACAGGTGATCGAAGTGCAAAAATTCGTACATACAACTATCCTCAAGGTAGAGTAACAGATCATCGAATAAACCTTACTCTCTACAACCTCAATGGTGTAATGAATGGAGACATTGGAGAAATCATTGAATCATTAAAATTGGCAGAAAATGCAGAAAAGCTAAAAGTAGGTTAGTTTTTATAAATTTATTAACAAAAAGATCTTCTTTTTTCTGTTTTTGTGGCAAAAAAATATTTTTGTACCATAAAATATACTAAAAATGAGGTTTGAGTCACTAAAAACACTTTCTACAAGAAAAAACTTTATCACTGAAGATAAGTCAATTTCATTTACTGATCTTTTCAATAGTAATGTATTTGACGATTCTGCAATGCGAGACTTTCTCAGCAGAGAAGCATACGATTCGGTGAGTAATTCCATTAAAAATGGCAAAACCATTAATAGAAAAATGGCAGAACACGTTGCTTCAGGAATGAAGCGATGGGCTTTAAGCAAGGGTGCAACACACTATACGCACTGGTTTCAGCCTCTAACAGGCTCAACTGCTGAAAAACACGATTCTTTTTTTGAACCAGAAAATGGCAAAGCCGTTGAAAAATTCACTGCAGGTGCCTTAGTTCAGCAAGAACCAGATGCATCAAGCTTACCAAGCGGAGGATTAAGAAATACGTTTGAAGCAAGAGGATATACCGCTTGGGACCCTTCCTCACCTGCATTCATCTATGAAAATACTGCAGGGAAAACACTCTGCATACCAACTGTTTTTGTGTCATACAATGGTGAAGCATTAGATTACAAAGCTCCGTTATTAAAGTCCCTTAATCTGGTTGATAAAGCCGCAACTGATATTTGTAAATATTTTCTTAAAAAAGTTTCATCTTGTACTGCTTCTCTTGGTATTGAGCAAGAATATTTTTTAGTAGATGAGGCCATGTACCAAGCTAGACCAGATTTAGTTATGTGTGGTCGAACTCTTGTAGGTCATGCTCCAGCAAAAGGACAACAAATGGATGATCATTACTTTGGTTCCATTCCAGATAGAGTTTTTAATTACATGTACGATTTAGAGGTAGAAGCTGCAAAAATTGGTATCCCATTAAAAACGAGACACAATGAAGTAGCTCCAGGACAATATGAGTGTGCACCCATGTTTGAAGATGTGAATCTTGCTGTAGACCACAATCAACTACTTATGGATTTAATGGATGAAGTTGCAAAACGACACCACTTTAGAGTCTTACTTCATGAAAAACCATTTGCAGGAATCAATGGATCTGGGAAACACAACAATTGGTCATTAATCACCAACACAGGAGTAAATCTTCTCTCCCCAGGTTCTGATCCAAATTCTAATTTGCTTTTCCTGACTATCTTCATTAATACAATCAAAGCTGTTCATGATAATTCAGACATCATCAGAGCTAGTATCGCATCAGCATCTAACGACCATAGATTAGGAGCAAATGAGGCCCCGCCAGCAATTATTTCTGCTTTTATTGGTTCAAAACTCACTCAAGTATTAAACGCTTTTCTTGAGGATTCTACTGCAGAGGATACAGGTGAAAAGAAATCAATCAATATTGATAAAATACCCGAAATATTAAGAGACAATACCGACAGAAACAGAACATCTCCGTTTGCATTTACAGGAAACAAATTTGAATTGAGAGCTGTCGGATCTTCTACAAATTCAGCACAGCCTATGACGGCACTAAATACAGCAGTTGCTAATCAACTAATCCAGTTCAAAGCAGATGTCGATGCGGCCGTAGCAAGTGGTAAAGACCTAAAAAAGGCAATCGTACTAGAACTCAAAAAAGTTTTAACAGATGCTCAAAACATCCTTTTTGAAGGAAACAACTACAGTGATGAATGGGCTAAAGAAGCCAAAAAAAGAGGTCTTAGTAATATCAAAAACACACCCGAATCTTTAAAAGCTTATGTAAGCCAACAAGCCATGGATACCTTCGTGAAAAATGGCATTTTCACGAAAGAAGAACTTCATGCGAGATATGAAATAATGCTGGAAGATTACATGAAAAAAATCCAAATTGAAGGTAGAGTTCTTGGTGAAATAGCTTACTCTTATGTTTTGCCTCCAGCCATAGAATATCTTACTGTAGTTGCCACTAATATCCGAACATTAAAAGAAGCTGGAATTAAAGTTGGTAAAGCTCAGAAAGAACTCGTTGAAACTATTGCCAACCACATTGATATGGTTAAAACAAAAACGGACAAAATGGTAGAAGCAAGGAAAAAAGCAAACATCATGGAAGACAGTGAAAAACAAGCCATATCATACCATTTTGATGTAAAGGAATCCTTTGATGACATTCGTTATCACATGGATAAACTTGAGCAATTGGTAGATGATAAAGTCTGGCAACTACCCAAGTATAGGGAGTTGCTTTTCTTGAGATAATTTAATTAAACCAACCCTAATTTATATCCTCTTCCTGACCGAAGATGGTGTAAATTAGAATTATATCTTTATTTTTATTTGTTTTTGGACGTAGATTTTTTGATTTTTGACGTTCTTATCACAATATGAATAACCCATTACTGAATTCTATCAAGATTATATTTCCTCTTGGACTGATTTTCTTTCTTGCCAGTTGCAAAACAGTAACTATGAAAAAAGCTGATGAAGCAATGCAACTTAAAAACTATGCTATCTCAGCTGATATGTACGATCAACTGGCAAGCAATACTAAGTTACCCAAAGATGTTCGTCAAACTGCAGCATACCGTGGAGCGGAAAGCTACCGATACAATCATCAACCTAAAAAAGCACTCAAGCTTTATGTGAAAGCAAAAAAATATGGTGCTAAAGACCCTGCTGTAACATACAGGGTAGCTCAAATGTATAAGCAACTTAATGAGTACGAAAATGCCATAGAGAGCTTCAAAGCATATCAAAAAGAAATGCCTTCTGACGAACGGGTCGAGGCGATGATAAAAGGATGTGAATCCGCTCTCAAATGGAAAGAAGAAAAAACAAGATATACTATCACCCCTTTCAAACCTGCAAATGACCGTGCTGCAGATGATTTTTCCCCAGTTTGGTCAGATCGAAAAAAGAAGTCAATCATGTTTACCTCTGATAGGGAGGGTGGAGTCTCTAAAAGTCCATACGACAGAACACTAAGATCACATTCCGATGTTTGGCAAGTTAGAAAAGGAAAAAGTCGTGGTAAATCTGAAAAATGGAGCGAGCCAGAGCTAGTTGAAGGTCTTAATACTAAATTTAATGATGGAACTGTGACCTTCAATAGTCGAATGTCAAAAATGTATTTTACACAATGTAACGGAGAATCCGGTAAAGATCCTAAATGTAAAATATATGAAGCTCGTAAATCTGGGAAAGGATGGCAGATGAATCCTGAACCCTTGAGTTTTTGTTCTGGAGAAGAAAACAACAAATGGAATTATGGTCATCCTGTTCTAGCCAAAAAAGATAAAGTGATGTATTTCGCCTCAGATCGACCAGGAGGGTATGGAGATACAGCAGGGTTAGAAAAGACCAAAGATATTTGGATGGTCACATTTGTAAGACGGGGGAGAACATGGAGTGAACCCATAAACCTTGGACCTAATGTAAATACTGAATACAATGAAATGTTCCCATACGCTCATCAAGATGGATCGCTTTATTTTGCATCAGAAGGACATCCTGGGCTAGGAGGACTAGACATATTTTACACAGTAAAAACAGATGAAGGTCCAACAGATTGGGCAGTTCCTACAAACATGAAAAGCCCAGTAAACTCCTCTGGAGACGATTTTGGTATCATTCTTAATGAAACAAAAGAAGCTGGCTTCTTCACCTCAAACCGTACTAAGAGCCAAGATGACATTTTTGAGTTCACAATGGAGCCTATTGTCTGTACGCTAAAAGGTCAAGTCACGGATTGTGATAGTGGAACAGCTATCGGAAATGCATTGGTTGAAATTAGTAATAATGTTGACTCATCAATCATACGGTTAAGAACAGATGATCGAGGTTATTATGACACTAAACTTGGTATCAATAAAGAATATACCATAGCTGTTTCTAAAAGACAAGCATACTATTACGATGCTAAACCACAATATGTAAGTACTGTTGGAGTAGAAAACTCACTTGATTGCCAATATGTTAAGGATTTTTGTTTGAAAAATACGTGTAACGATGTTTTCGTATTACCTATTTACTATGACTTAGCAAAAGCCTTTATTAGAGCTGATGCAAAACCCATTTTAGATGATTTAATTAAAACATTAAAAAAGTACCCCAAAATGGCGGTTGAATTAGGTTCACACACGGATTGTAGAGCATCTTTTGAATATAACCGAGACTTATCGCAAAGAAGAGCAGACTCAGCGATATCATACCTCATTGAAAAAGGTGGTATCAACCCATTCAGACTTGATGCAAGAGGATACGGTGAATCACAACTAGTAACTGACTGTCCATGTGAAGGGCCTGTTACGAGTAGCTGTACTGAGGAAGAACACCAGAAGAATAGAAGAACTACTGTAAAAGTAGTAAACTGTAACTTTGATATTCAATCTATAGGAGTAGATTACTCTCAAAGAAATGATGAAGCACTTAATGGAAAGGGATCTATTTACAGCCCTTATCTCCTTGAAAAGCAAAGGGAATTCCTTGAAAAAACAAAAGGAGATATCGATAGTTTTATGCGTGCTAAGGCAATTGAAGATAGCTTAACTCTTGTAAGACAGGCTGAGGAAGAATTCTTGGCTAAGTACGATTTCTTACCTTTAACTCCAACTAAAACAGAAGGAACTTACAGTGTTTATGGTTATGTTGGCAGAAAGAAAATTAGATTCCAATACACTGGAGAAGATAGAAGAACACTCATGCCTCAAATCTTAGTTGAACAACTTATCAAAACTGGTAAATTAAGCCCTGAAGATTTTAGAGACTCCGGTACAAAAATTAAGTTATCTGATGGAACCAAAATATATGGCACATCATTCACACTCAAAGAACTTAAAATCAATGACAAGGTGTACACCAAGGTTAAGTGTAAAATGACAAGCACCAAAAAACCAGTCTTAGGGTATAACTTGTTTGACAGAGAATATGTTGATTTTGAAATCAAAGACAATAAACTTTGGTTGCTAAAAGACACAGAAGAATAAATTAATTTAGAATCTGGTGAGTAGATATGAAATGAGGGGTGTCTCCGCTCAAAAAGAGGATGTACACCATGCTATCTCTAACGTTGACAAGGGAATATTCCCCAACGCTTTCTGTAAAATTGTAGAGGACTATATCGGCAATGATGAATCTTTTTGTAACATAATGCATGCAGATGGAGCTGGCACTAAATCTTCTTTGGCTTATTTATACTGGAAAGAAACGGGAGATATTAGTGTGTGGAGAGGCATTGCTCAAGATGCACTGGTCATGAATCTTGATGACATCATTTGTACTGGTGCAATCGGTCCATTCTTACTTTCTAATACGATTGGTAGAAACAAGCACCTCATTCCTGGCGAGGTAATTAAAGAAATTATCGATGGATTTGAAGAGTGCATTGAAACAATGCGTTCATTTGGCACAGATATTAAATTTACAGGTGGTGAAACTGCAGATGTTGGTGATTTAGTTAAAACGATTATTGTTGATAGCACTGTTGCATGCAGGCCTCTTCGATCGTCCATCACGGAAGTAGATATTAAACCGTCTGATGTTATCGTTGGATTTTCATCATATGGCCAAGCCACCTATGAAAAAACATACAATGCAGGAATGGGATCTAATGGCCTTACTTCAGGAAGGCACGATCTACTTAAACATGATTATTACTCAAAATATCCTGAATCATTTGATTTAAATACAAATGAAGAGTATATCTATTCTGGTATTTTTTCATTAACAGATAATCTTAATGGTACCGA
>JAHEGS010000192.1 GCA_024645005.1 Bacteroidota bacterium | reverse complement strand
ATTAACGAAGTGATTTTCAGAATCCAAGTTCATGAATTTCAAAAGTAATAAGATCGAAATTCTTTTGGGCCTTAATGAAGCTCTTTTTGCATGACTCGGTGTTCAATACCAACTTCTTCAAACGGTTCTGAACAGATGGAATAGCCTAATTTCTGATAAAACCCAATGGCATAGTGGCGAGCATGTAAAACGATGGTTTTCATCTCGTTACTCATTGCATATTTTTCAAGTTCGTGAACCAACATTCGGCCATACCCTTCTCCTCTGACCTCAAGTATTGTGGCCATTTGTCGAAGCTTTCCTGTATTTTTTCCATAATGAGATACCAAACTCACTGTTCCCAAAATTTGACTATCATGTTCTGCCACAAAGTGAATTTGATTTGCTTCATCCGATAAATCTTCATCATAAATATTCAGGTTCAATGGCTTTCGAAGTATTTCATTTCGAACAACTAACCCCTTCTCATACCATAAACTATCTGTCTTAACCTGGTGAATGGTCATCTTATGAGTTAGAATAAGCCTTTTTTGCTTTGAGCATCAACTACGGCAAGATTGATCATATTGACAATCTCACGAACAGAGCTACCTAATTGCAATACGTGTACAGATTTTCTAAAACCGACTAGAACAGGCCCTATAGCTTCTGAAATACCCAAGCTTTGAACCATTTTATATGCTATGTTCCCTGATGACAATGCTGGAAAAATGAATACGTTCGCATTTTCGCTACCCAATTTACAAAATGGGAAAAGCTCTTGCCTCAACTCAGCATCTAAAGCAGTGTTGGCTTGCATTTCTCCATCTACTAAAATTTCAGGATTTTCTGTGTTTAGCTTTTGTAGAGCTTTTTGAATATTGGTGACTGTTTTCCCTTTTGCAGAACCAAAATTACTATAACTCAACATAGCTATTCTTGGTTTGATTTGTAGTTTGGTAACTGTTTTATGAATGAGTCTAACAATATCTACTAAGTCTTCTGATGAGGGATCAATATTTACAGTTGTATCCGCAAAAAACAGGGGACCTTGCTTACTCATAATGATATACATACCCGCCACCTTGTTCGTACCGTCTTCTTTACCAATAATTTCTAGTGCAGGTCTGATGGTATCGGGGTAATTTCTGTTTTGGCCGGATATAAATGCATCAGCTTCCCCTAGTTCAACCATCATGGTACCGAAGTAGGTTCTTTGCCTCATTTTTCGTGTTGCCTCAAGAAGCGTAATACCTTTACGAGCTCTTTTTTCATAATAAATTTGCCCGTAACGATTGGTGATTTCTGGTGAACGACTGGGGTCTATAATGGTGCAATCATCTAAATTTAATCCCAGTTCCTCAATTTGTCCTCTGATGTAATCTTCAAAGCCAAGAAGGATTGGAATACAACTTCCTTCTTCTTTTGCGGTATGTGCGGCTTTTAAAATTTTAGGATTGTCTGCTTCAGCAAATACCACACGTTGTGGATTTTGTTTCGCTCTTAAGGTTAGGTTTCTAAGGAATCGATTGTCAAGCCCCAGTCTTTTTCTTAACTCTGTCTTGTAACCGTCCCAATCGTTAATGTCAAACTGAGCAACACCACTTTCCATAGCTGCTTTAGCTACTGCAGGAGATACACTTGTAATTAATCGTGGATCAAGAGGTTTGGGTATAATGTAATCTTTCCCAAAACTCATGTCTGGTTGGTTATAAGCGATGAGTACAACATCAGGTACCGGTTCTTTGGCTAATTCTGCAAGGGCCTTAACTGCAGCCAACTTCATTTCTTCATTGATTGCCGTTGCTCTTACATCCAATGCACCCCTAAATATAAATGGAAAACCCAATACATTGTTCACTTGATTTGGATGATCAGATCGACCAGTAGCCATGATAATATCATCTCTTGAAGCCATTGCTTCATCGTATGCAATTTCTGGATTTGGATTTGCGAGTGCGAAAACAATGGGGTTTTTTGCCATTGACCGAATCATGTCTTGCGTCACAATATTCCCAACGGATAAGCCTAAAAAAACATCGGCATCTTGCATTGCTTCAGCCAAAGAATCAAATTTTTTGGGTGTTTTGAAAAGTTCCTTCCAAGGGTCTAGATCTTTTCTGCAATCACTGACTTGACCTTCTCGGTCAAACATGTATATATTTTCTTTTTTAACACCTACTGATATCCATAATTTAACGCATGAAATTCCAGCTGCACCAGCACCATTGACAATGACTTTAACTTCATCTACTTTTTTGTTGGCCAGCTCCAATGCATTGAGCAATCCAGCAGTGCTGATAATGGCGGTGCCATGTTGGTCATCGTGCATCAGTGGAATTTTCATTTCTTTTTTGAGGGTTTCCTCAATTAAGAAACTTTCAGGAGCCTTGATGTCTTCCAAGTTAATTCCTCCGAAAGTAGGTTCAAGTGCTTTTACAACATCAATGAATTTTTGAGGATCAGAAGCATCTACTTCAATGTCAAAAACATCAATATCAGCAAATATTTTGAATAGGACTCCCTTTCCTT
>JAHEGS010000088.1 GCA_024645005.1 Bacteroidota bacterium | reverse complement strand
GTTATTACTCCGGTAGCAAGATTACAACCTGTTTTTGTATCAGGCGTTACAGTCACAAATGCAACCCTTCATAATGAGGATGAGATGCTCAGAAAAGATATCAGAATTGGTGATAGCGTTATAGTGAGAAGAGCAGGGGATGTTGTCCCGGAGGTCGTTAGGGTGATCAAGGAAAAACGCCCATCTAATGCTAAAGTTTTTGAAATGCCACAATATTGTCCAATTTGTAACTCTCAGGTTATAAGATTGGATGGCGAGGCAGCACAAAGGTGTACGGGGCAACTAAAATGCGAAGCGCAAGCAAAACAAGCCATATCTCATTATGTATCTAGAAAAGCAATGAATATCGATGGCTTGGGTACAAAAATTATAGATCACTTTTTTGAACAAGGAATGATAAAAAATATATCTGATATTTATAATCTCGATTATGAGCAAATACAAAAAATGGAAGGATTTGGAGAAAAGTCCGCAGAGAATTTGAGAGAAGCAATTGAGTTTAGTAAGAAAACGACATTGGCAAAGTTTATTTATGCACTAGGGATTAGAAATGTGGGAGAGGCCACATCAAAAGACATCGTTAAGAAATTAGGAAGTTTGGATAATATAATGAAAGCTTCCATCGACGATTTTCTAGAAATTAATGATATAGGACCTGTAGTAGCTCAATCATTACATCAATTTTTCCAAGAGGATGTTAACAAGAGCATTATTAATAATATTGTGCAGTTTGGGGTTAAGTGGGATGATCAGGCGCAAAATGAATCCAATGAGCAAAAACTTTACCAACAAACCTTTGTCGTAACAGGAACTCTGGAAAGCTTTTCAAGAGACCAAATAAAGGAATTAATTGAGAATAATGGTGGAAAAGTAAGTGGCAGTGTGTCAAAAAAAACCAGCTATGTGATTATTGGTGATAATCCAGGGTCAAAAGCAGACAAAGCTGTTGAGCTGGGAGTAAAGATAATTAATGAAAAACAACTAATGGAGTTACTTAATGATTAAACAATTTACATTAATATTATTATTTAAATTATTGTTTATAAACAATATTTATGCTTATAACTTAGAAAATAATTGTGAAAAAGCAATTCAAGGTAATAATTTCAAAGCTGCAACTGATGAAGCAATTAAATTAAGTAAAGATAATGCTTTCGATGGTGAATTTTGTCTAGGTAAAGTTCTAGTAAATGAAAATAAACTAGATGACGGAATTAAACAGTTTGAAAAATCTGAAAAATTAGCACAACATCCAGCTGATCAACTGCTCGCTATAATGTTTAAAGGATTAGCTTATAAGGAAAAAAACGATCTAAATCAAGCATTTAATGTATTTAATACTGGGTATGAAACCGCAAAGCTTGGAAATTCAAAGTTCGTTCAATTTGAGCGTAGATTTCTTATTCAGATGGGAAATATACAAGAAACATTAAAAAAGCATGAAGATGCATATGAGTCCTATGCCAAATCATTAAAAGCATCATCCAATGATGAAGAACGTGCAGAGTCCTATGATAAATTGGCACGCAGCGCAGCGCATCAGAAATACTATGATAGAGCGCGTGAATATTCATTGAAAGGATCAGTGCTGTATAAGAAAACTGGATATTTAGGTGAGTATGCAGAATTAACCTTACTGAAGGCTGAGTATGAAGTGCTTGATGATGCATATGATCTAGCTATGAATACATTAGAAGAGCTCGAAAAATTATGTATAGATGCTGGTGGAGAATATTATCTAGTAAAGACATATATCCAGCTTCATAAACTATCAAAAAATAACAAAGACGCTTATCTGGCAAAGGCAACTGATGTTGCTAATCGCATAGGGGCCAAAGACCTTTTAAATGATATATAGTCTATTTAACATAATATACATTATACGAAATAAAGGATATGTTTTTCATTAAAAAGGTAGTTGTTTATCTCCTTAGCATAACATCTCTACTTTTGATCCATAATGCATTAATGGCTAAAACTCCAGTCGCAATTTTATATGATGATATCTTTTTAGAACACAACACTGGCTCAGGTCACCCAGAAAGACCTGAGAGGTTGCATGACATCATTGATACGTTAAGAAACAATCCTGACTTTAAATATGATTTAGTTTGGCCAAAAGTTCGTAAGGCTAGTAATTCAGAAATAGCATTAGCTCATTCTGAGAAATACATCCAGCTTGTTGAAAATGAAATTAGGGCGCTTGATAGTCAGACCCCTACTTTTCTTAGTACTGGGGATACGGTTATCTCTCCAATAAGTCTTGATGTGGCACAAATGTCAGTTGGTGCATCATTGGTTGGTATTGACGAGATTATGAATGGTAATGTTAAAGCTGCATTTTCTTTCAATAGGCCACCGGGACACCATGCCACCAAAGATAAAGGTATGGGGTTTTGTATATACAACCATGCTGCAATAGCTGCTAAATACCTTCAACATAAATACTCTTTATCGAGAGTATTAATCATTGATTTTGATGTCCACCATGGAAACGGAACACAAGATATTTTTTATGATGATCCATCAGTGTTCTACTTCAGTATCCATCAACATCCTTTTTATCCAGGAAGTGGAAGACCTAATGAGACTGGAATTGCAGATGGTGAAGGTTTTACATTAAACATTGATCTTGCCGAAGGGTCTGGTGATGACCTATTTATTAAAGGATTTTCAGAACAGTTGGTTCCAAAAATGAAAGACTTTAAACCTGAATTTATACTAATCTCAGCTGGATTTGATGCACATAAAAATGATTTACTAGGTAAATTATCTTATACATCCAATGGGTATAAACAGGTTGCTCGATTAATTAACACAATATACAAAAACAGTAATGCAAAAGGGATCATGTATATGTTGGAAGGCGGCTATCTCCCTGAAAACATTGATAATGCAAGTCAAGCAATTATAAAAGAGCTTTTAGAGCTCTAATTTAATATATTTACAGTCTGGCAACTTCAACTAAACAATCATGCGACGTTGGTGAGTTACCCATGTCACCAAACGCATTTGAACTGACGGAATTTACTACGCCATTATTCATTTGCCTCCAATACCCTAAAGTTGTAACGACAATCCCGTCATTAACATCATTAGTTATATTTGCTAGAGCTTCGAATGAGCCTCGATCATTAAAGACCTTGACCTTTTCACCATTTGAAATATTTCGATTTGCGGCATCCGCTGGGTTAATTAAAACAAATTGTTCACCCTGCCCTTTAAGTTTATTTTCTATATTGGCATAACTTGAATTAATAAATCCATGACTTTTTGGAGCTAATATATTTAGTGGATATTTTTTGGCTAATTCAGGATTAGCCTCATGAGTTTCTTTGGAAGCCACGTAATCAGGAAGTTCAGGTATATCCTCTCCTGGCTGAAAGCCTTCGTACATTTGTCTAAATGGTCCCGCAACAAAATTTTTTGCGCCAACAACCCTGAATTCACACTTTCCTGATGGGGTTGGGAAATTACCCTCTTTGTGGGGCGCCCTATTATCTTTGGTGCCTACATTTAAACGCGCATAACCGTGTTTTTTTAGATAATTGAGGTCAATACCTTCACAAGCAGGAGAATCCCAATCAATGTAGTTTTCAAGACACTCTGTGTCATTCCATTTAAAGTTATCTTCCTCAAAACCTAAACGTTTCGCTAATTGCCTAAATATCTCGTTATTAGGTAAGCATTCACCAGGTGATTCAATACATTTTTCATTGTAAGTCAAATACAAGTGACCCCATGACAGGATGATATCTTCTTGTTCAGCACCCATTGACGCAGGCAGAAGAATGTCAGCAAAGGCCGCTGTATCGGAAATAAAATGTTCCGCTGAAATTAAGAATAGGTCTTCACGTTTAAGACCCTCTAAGATTTTTTCTGATTCTGTAGCTTGGGTAACCGGGTTGGTGTTCCAGCACATCATTGATTTAATAGGCACTTTTAATTTTTGTTCGCCGGTTAAAACTCGACCGAGCTGAAGATTGTTAACTACCTGGGTACCCTCTGGAATTAAATCTGGACGGCAGATGACATCAAATTTATATGGGTGCTCCCATACCGGAAATTGGAGAATTCCTCCACCAACATGTCGCCACGCTCCAGTTAGTGCAGGTAATGCTGTAACAGCCCTAATAGCTTGACTTCCACCCCAGCTTTTTTCTAAAGCAACACCAATCCTGATGGCTGATGGTTGTGTGGTTGCATACTCACGGGCTAGCTGGCGAATATCATCAGCTGCAATACCCGTGATTTTTTCAGCCCATTCTGGCGTGCGTTCTTTTGCTCTTTCAGATAGCTCTGGATAGCCAACAGTATAATTATCTACATAATCCTGATCAACTAGACCCTCTTCTATAATAACATTCATCATTGCCATAGCTAAGGCGCCATCCGTGCCAGGTTTTGGGCACACATGCCAGTCTGCCTCTTTAGCAGTTCTAGATGCGTAAGCATCAATGACCACTACTTTAGCACCCTTTTTTTGAGCTTCTTTAATAATGTGCCAGTGATGAAGATTGGTGCTGACTGAGTTACAAGCCCAAACAATAATAAATTTCGAGTGAATAAAGCTTTCTGGGTCTACACCAGCTGTTGGTCCTATAGTTAAGAGCCAAGCCGTACATGAACCCTCGCCACAAAAAGTTCGTTCAGTAACGGTTGCACCAAGTCTTGCAAAAAAAGCATCACCTCCATTTAGTCCATGGACTAAACCTTGGTTTCCCAAATAACTATTTGGCATGATGGCTTGTGGACCATGTTCAGTAATAATTTCTTGCCATTTATTAACTATGGTATCAAAGGCCTCATCCCAAGTAATTCTTTCAAATTTCTTTTCACCCTTGGGGCCTACCCTTTTCATTGGGTAAAGAAGTCGATCGGGATGGTAGTGTCTTTTTTCATAATCATTTAACTTGACGCATAAACCGCCTCTAGTCATTGGATGATCTGGGTTTCCTTGAACTTTTATTAATTTTTTATCTTGAACATGAAATACCATTGAGCAAGTATCAGGACAATCATGAGGACAACCACCGTGATGCTTTTGAATTGCAGACTTAATATCACCATCCATAATATAGACCTTTTTGTTGATTAAGTTACATAGATTAATTTAACATAAAAAAAAAGCCCTGCAAATACAGAGCTTTTTGAAGCGTTAAATATTTTTAATTTGAAAACGCGATATTCATGCATCGATCATTAATAAAGGTAAATTCAATTCTTTTCCAAGTTGTATCTTTGCCTGATTTGACGATATTAGAGTAGTACCACATATCTACCTTATCTTTCTTCTTATTGTCTTTATTATCTGTTGGGCGACCAATTGTTTTAGATGCACCTTTTGGTTGAACTCCAATTTCTTTCTTTTCAGGCTCACCAAGATACTTTAATACTCTAGCCTTGGGCTTGCCATTAAAAATAGTTAAGAATTCATCCTCAGTGAAAATTTTCTTTTCTGCAAAAGTAACGGATGAGATTAGTACCGTAATTAATGTTACTAATAATAACTTCAATTTCATTTTTTTACCTTCTAATTATTTTTAATTTCTAATTTTAACCCATCGTATGCAAGAAAAACATGCTTTGGTAAAGATTCAGAAACAGCATCATACTCTATATCATGAGTCATATGAATTAAAAAAGTTCGTTTTGGGTTGATCTTTTCAGCCATAGCTAAACTTTGTTTAAAACCATAATGAGAGAAATGTGGTTCAAACCGCAAACAATCTAACATTAATGTATCGACTCCTTCTAATAACTCTAGTGTTGAATCAGGTATTTCGGATACATCGGTTATGTAAGCAAAATTACCAATACGATAACCCAATATTTCCATCCTTCCATGAATCACTGGCAGCGGAATAACTTCATGACTACCTACGTTAAACATTTGATTGACTATATGAGCATGTAACACGGGCGTTTCCCAAAACTTAGTTTCCTCACGAATCGCATATTGAAACTTTAATTTAAGCTCACCCATGGTGTTTTCATTCGCGAAAATTGGAATAGCTTTTTTATACTTTTGACAATAAGCCCTTAAGTCATCCATGCCGTGACAATGGTCGGCATGATGATGGGTATATAACACCGCATCAATCTTATCGATGGACTCGCGCATAGCTTGCATTTTAAAATCTGGTGAAGTATCAATTAAGATATTTGTGCCGTCATCCATGCTGATTAGCGAAGAGCATCGAGACCTTTTATTTTTTGGATTGTCGGAGTGGCATACCGCACACTCACATCCAATTACAGGTGTGCCTGCACTTGAGCCCGCACCTAAAACCGTGACTAACATTGCGATTGTTTACACTTAGAAAATAGATCAAAAAAATTGGTTGTAGTCACATTCGCCACATTCTCCACCGAAATATCTTTCAATCGGCTAATTTCCTCCGCAACGTAGATGACCTTTGATGGGTCATTGGTTTTACCTCGGAAAGGAACTGGAGTTAAGTAAGGTGAGTCTGTTTCAATCAGCATCCGCTCTAAAGGAATTTTTGATGCCGTTTCTTTTAAATCTTTAGCATTTTTAAAAGTCACGATGCCTGAAAAAGAGATAAAGAAATCCAACTCAATCGCTTGCATGGCCATCTCGTATGTTTCGGTAAAGCAGTGAAGCACTCCACGAGTTCCAGGCCTGAGCTCTTCTTTTAGAATTTGAATAGTATCTTCGCGAGCTTCTCGCGTATGAATAATCAGTGGTAAGTTTGCCTCATTAGCTGCGCGAATATGCGTTCTAAATCGATCCCGTTGCCACTCCAAATCTCCCTTCAAGCGAAAGTAGTCTAGTCCTGTTTCGCCAATAGCAACTACCTTATCTTTAGAAGCAAGCGTGACTAATTCATCGACTGTTGGCTCAATAATATCCTCATAATCAGGATGGACCCCTACTGAGGCAAATAAATTGTCATGATTTTTGGTCAACTCATTTATTTCATGAAACTTATCCATCTCCACACTTACGCAAAGTGCATGTGTAACTTGATTCTCCTGCATGTTAGTCAGAATCTCCGGTAAATTCCTTCTTAACTCTGGAAAATTTAAATGACAGTGTGAATCTACGTACATTAAACAAATATCCTTTTGTAATCGATCATTAGGTTATCAAGAGCAATCGACTTATTAATTGTTGTTTCAGATAACCTTCGATACTCAATCAATTTTTTATAAAAATTTAACAACTCTTTATAGGAAAGTTGATTACTGATAAGTTCAATTTGATCTTGTAAGTTCTTGAAATAATAGATGGTTTTAAATTCTTTGAATTGAGCTAGATCAACAATCCATTTTTGCATCAGATCGACAAAAAATTGTGGACCAGAAGCCAATAAATTTTCATTCACATCCATCATATCGAAACTCTTTCCACGAAGAAAAACCTTTAGTATAGAGTTTATTAATTCCTTATTATCAGCCATTTGAATTGCTAAAAATGGCTTGTGCTCTGCTAAATCAAGAAACTTGATCGCCTCTTGATGTTTCTCTTTTAAAAAGTCTTCGCATTGTACCTTGCTAGGTGAAGTTAATTTGTAGATCGTTGAGCGACTGCGAATAGTAGGTAATATTTTATGAAGATTCGAGGTAAGTAATATAAAGAATGTATTATTAGGCGGCTCTTCAAGATTTTTTAATAATGCATTCGCTGCACTTGAGGTTAAATAATGAGCGTTCTTAATAAAAATAATTTTTTTATCATGCTCACTTGTGCTGGCTAACTCTATAAAAGAAGACAATTCTCTAATTTGATCTATGGTAATCACATCACTTTTTAATTCTGGATTGTTGTCAATTAGTCTTATATTTGGATGCTCATCTATAAGATAGCGACATGAAGGACAAGCATTACATGGCTGTTTGTCATTGGTTACGTTTTCACACAACAACTTATGTAGTAAATTTTCTATTAACAGATCTGCGCCAATGCCGTTCTCAGCATCAAATAAATGTGTTTGTGTCTTAGGAAAATCAGAAACAAATTCTGGAGAATGGTATTGTTCAAACCAATTAATCACTTGACTAACTCATCTAATTTTATAGAAATAATATCTTGTATTTGTTCAATGGTTTGTGATGAATCAATCACATGAAATCTTGAGTGCGCTTTAGCTAATTCAAGGTAAATTTTTCTAACACCATTAAAAAATGTTAGCGATTGTTTTTCAAATTTATCTAAGTCGCGCTCATTCGAAATTCTAGAATGTGCAGCTTCCGGATCAAGATCAAATAAAAAAGTGAGATCGGGAGTGAGGCCTGGATGAACTAATTGCTCTAGCGATTTTATAAAAGAAGGATCGATCCCTTTGCCTCCTTGCTGATATGCGTAAGTTGCATCGGTGAATCGATCACAGACAATAGAAATATTTGATTTTAATGAAGGTTGAATTACAGAGATTATGTGTTCGTGTCGTGCAGCAAACATCATCATGGTCTCGGTACCAACATCCATTTCATCATGTAATAATAATTGCCTTAACTTTTCACCAATGTCGGTGCCACCAGGTTCTCTAGTGAGTTTGTTCTGAATATTTTTTTTATTGAGATAATTTTGAATAAATTCTAGGTGAGTTGATTTTCCTGCACCATCAATTCCCTCAACCGTAATAAAATATGCCATTATTTTTTCTTAATTTTTCTTTGATATATATTTACTGCTTCATTGTGCTCTTCTAGAGTAACAGAAAATTTATGTCGATGATTGCCCATTGATACAAAATACAATGCATTTGTTTTTGCTGGATTTAAAGCGGCATTAATTGATTGATAACTGACAATACATATTGGCGTAGGCGGCAATTCTTTTCTGGTATAAGTATTATGAGGGTGATCCTTTTTTAAATCTTTTTTTCTAATGTTGCCATCAAACTTTTTAATTCCATAAATCACTGTCGGATCACTTTGCAAAGGCATTCCCATGTTCAGTCGGTTTACAAAAACGCCTGACACCTCTGATGCTTCATCATAAAAAACCACTTCTTTTTCAATAATCGACGCCATGATTAAAGCCTCATATTGATTATTATATGGCAGGTTTTGTTGACGATGATTCCAGGCTAATTTAAGCTTCTTATCTAGATGGCTATGCGCTGTTATAAGAAGCTCTATATCCGTGGTATTTTTTGTGAAATAGTAAGTGTCTGCATAAACCAAGCCTTCCAGGCTTTTTGCCTCAATGTTCATTAATTTTAAAATCTTTTCTTCGTCATATTCATCGACAGTTTGTTTTATATTTGGATTTTTTTTAATTAAATTAAATATCTGCTGCATGGTTTGACCCTCAACAAATGTAATTGCGTGAGTGGTTTCTAAGCCCTGAGTAATCATACGAATAAGATCCACAGAACTATCTCCATCTTTTAGCCTATAACTCCCCTTTTTAATATTATTCTGGTTACCAGTAATGTAGAACAGAGATTTAAATCTCCAGGTCGAAGCTATTAAGTTATTGTCATAAAACATTTGGATGACTGAATTAAGCGTAGATCCATCTGCAATTTCAAAATCTTGATTATTTTCGGTGATATTTACTTTAAAGAATAATAAATGGATGGAGAGAAGAATAAAAATGAGAACAAATATAATTCTATAAAATATATAATGTTTATCAAACAAAAAAGCTAATAATTTATTTTTGAGCATAATCAAAATTAAGCCTTGTATTCAACTCACTCGTAATTTCTGAATTAATATTAAAACAAATATCATCATATTTTTTCACCGGAATGACTCCATACACAGAGTTCATAAGATACATTTCTTGGTAACAATTCACTTTATCATAATGAATAGATTGAAAATCGAAAGGCACATTATTCTTAGTTAAATAATCAATCAGGAGTTGTCGACTGACACCAATGAGCCCAGATCCTTGATTGCTAGGTAAAGTAAATTTTGATTTTTTTCGAAAAAAAATGCAGTGATAAGCACCTTCAATGACCCTGTTTTTTCTATCCAGAAAAATTCGATCGATAATATCCCCTTTTTTATTTGCTAAGGCAAGAACATTTAGTATGCGATTAAGATGTTTTAATTCAGAAATAATATTTTTATCGATTGGA
The DNA here is from genome assembly GCA_024645005.1 of Bacteroidota bacterium. Lineage (GTDB taxonomy): Bacteria > Bacteroidota > Bacteroidia > NS11-12g > UBA9320 > UBA9320. The sequence continues at coordinate 2,502 of JAHEGS010000088.1, read as the reverse complement.
AAATAGGCAGATTCAACTAGTACACCTTTTTGGTTTTGAATGAGGCGCTTATGATCGAAGTCATAGGATTGGATCACAATATTGGGCTTGATGGAACGATTGTACATATAGCCTCGGCTAGAGTTGCCTCTCGTGATAATTACCTTGACAACTTTTACACTAGTTTGATTACAGACCTTTAAAATATCTGTTAAAAGATCATCTTTCTTTGGAATTTTGATGCCAATAATTTTTGCATCATTTTTTAATTTTTTATAATGTTGACTAAAGTGAGGTATCTTTCCATTTTTGCATACAAATGTTCTAAACACACCGTCCCCGAATTGAAAGCCTCGGTCATTAATTGAAATTAGATTGGTAAATTTTCCGTTAACAAGTGTATTTTTCACAACTTATTATATAAGTATTAAATAGTGTTAAATACCAAACTACCATTAGTTCCACCGAAACCAAAGTTATTTTTTAATGCAGCCTTAACTTGAATGTCTCTTGCCTCATTAGGAACATAATCTAGATCACATTCAGGATCAGGATCTATGAGATTGATGGTTGGTGGAGATTTTTGGTGATGCAAAGTTAAAACTGTGAAAATAGATTCAATGCCGCCTGCGCCCCCTAAGAGATGACCCGTCATTGATTTGGTTGAATTAACTGCTAATTGATATGCATGGTCCCCAAAGAGCTCTTTTAGCGCATTGGTTTCATTGATGTCGCCCAATGGAGTAGAAGTACCATGAGCATTTATAAAACCAATATCTTGAGGATTTAAATTAGCATTCTTTAAAGCATTGGCCATTGACCTTCTTGGCCCGTCAGTGGATGGAGCTGTGATATGGTAAGCATCTGCACTCATCCCATAACCAGAGAGTTCAGCATAGATTTTTGCACCACGTTTTTTTGCAGATTCATATTCTTCCAACACCATTACTCCGGCTCCTTCTCCAATCACAAATCCATCACGACCTTTATCCCATGGTCTTGACGCGGATGCTGGATCATCATTTCGACTTGATAGCGCTTTAGCGGAAGCAAAGCCTGCGACAGATAACTCTGTAATTGCTGCTTCTGAGCCACCAGCAACCATGACATCTGCATCACCATATTCAATCATTCTTGCAGCATCACCGATGCAATGGGTACCAGTAGTGCAAGCGGTAACTATTGAAATATTTGGACCTTTAAGCCCGTACATAATCGATAAATTGCCAGAAATCATATTAATAATGGTTCCCGGTATAAAGAATGGAGATACTCTTCGTGGTCCAGATTCATCAAAAGTATCATTGGTGCTTTCAATCATACCTAAACCACCAATACCTGAACCTATTGCAACACCAATTCTTTCAGCATTTTTTTCATTTACTTCCAGTCCGGAATCATTAAATGCTTCTATACCCGCCACTAAACCATACTGGATAAAGGTATCAATTCTTCTAATTTCTTTTGGAGGTAAGTATTTGCTAGGATCGAAATCTTTCACTTCTCCAGCAACTTGTGATGCAAAAGAGCTAGCATCAAACTTTGAAATTTTAGTTATGCCAGAAACGCCTTTTAAAGCATTATTCCATGAGTCTTTCACCCCTATACCAATAGGAGTGACCAAACCCAGTCCAGTCACAACGACTCTTCTGCGAGACATTTTAGGAATTATTGATTGTTATTGATGTAATCAATGGCTTGTTGAACAGTTGTAATTTTCTCAGCTTGTTCATCCGGTATCTCTGTACCAAACTCTTCTTCTAGAGCCATGACCAATTCAACTGTGTCGAGGGAGTCCGCACCTAAATCATCAATAAAAGATGATTCGTTTTTTACATTAGCTGCGTCTGTACCTAATTGCTCAGATACAATTTTTTTAACTCTTTGTTCGATGTCAGACATCTAATTACCCCTTAAATATTAAAAAACGCTATTTTAGCAAAAAGAATCAATTTTGATGCAAAAAAGTTCATTTTTTTTACACCATTAACATGCCGCCATTGACATGAATTGTTTCGCCTGTTATATACGATGAATCATCAGATGCTAGAAAGCAAACCGCCTTTGCCACATCTTCAGGATTTCCTAATCTGGATAATGGGATCAGGCTAATTAGTTTATCTTTGTGCTCATCATTTAATCCCTTCGTCATATCCGTATCAATAAAACCTGGAGCAACGCAATTAACGGTAATGTTTCTACTTCCCAACTCCTGAGCTAATGATTTAGTAAAGCCTGCTATACCGGCTTTGGTCGCTGCATAATTCACTTGTCCCGCATTACCCATATGGCCAACTACTGAGGAGATATTAATAATTCTTCCTGATCTTTTTTTCATCATAGGTCTTAACACGGCCTGAGATAATTTGTAGACAGATTTTAGATTAGTCTGTATAACGCTATCCCAATCATCATCAGACATTCTCATAAGCAAAGTGTCTTTTGTAATACCAGCATTATTGACTAAAACATCAATATCACCGTGATTTTCAGATATTGTAGAAATTAGATCAGATATTGAGT
>JAHEGS010000191.1 GCA_024645005.1 Bacteroidota bacterium | reverse complement strand
TAAAAGCAATTTCTGAGGAACTTGAAGGGGAAAGAATTATAAATGTTAAAGAAAAAAATAGATTCGTTGGCTTTAATTCATATCAAAACGCGATTGATAAAGCTGACGTAGTCATCCTTACAACTCCTCCTGGATTTAGACCATTGCATTTCAAATATGCAATAGAAAATGACAAGCATGTGTTTATGGAAAAACCTGTCGCGACAGATGCAATTGGAGTTAGACAAGTTTTAAAATCAGCAAAATTAGCAATGAAAAAAAACCTAAATGTTGTTGTTGGTTTGCAAAGAAGGTATCAAAACAGTTATAATAACACACTAGGTCAAATTAATAACAATGTAGTAGGTAAAATAGTTTCAGGTCAAGTTTATTGGAACAGTGCAGGTGTTTGGGTAAATAAAAGATTACCAGGGCAGACTGAAATGGAATATCAAATGCGAAACTGGTATTATTTTAATTGGCTTTGTGGAGACCATATTTTAGAACAGCATATTCACAATATTGATGTAGCCAACTGGTTTATTGGTGAGTATCCAAAATCAGCTTCTGGTATGGGTGGAAGAGAAGTTAGAAACGGTATAGATCATGGTGAAATTTTTGATCATCATTTTGTAGAATTCAAATATCCAGGTGGTGCAGTTGTTTCAAGTCAGTGTAGACATCAACCTGGAACAAAATATAATGTTAGTGAGGCATTTCAAGGCACTAAAGCTAATGTAGTCACTTCAGGTGATTATTGTAAAATCATTGATCATAATGCTAATGATATATTCAAGCATGATCCTTCCAACGATAAAAGTCCATATCAAATCGAACACGATAAATTATTTGCATCAATTAGAAATGGAGGCGTAATTAATGATGCAGAGTATGGAGCCAAATCAACTTTAACAGCTATCATGGGAAGAATGGCTACCTATACTGGAAAAGAGATTACATGGGAACAGGCTCTAAACTCTAAACATGTTTTAGTTCCAAGTGATTTAAGTTGGAGTTCTAATCCACCAACTTTACCCAACGAAAAAGGAAGATATTTAATTCCAAAGCCTGGAGTCACGAAAATCAATTGAATTGAAAAATATATTTATAACCTTCTTTATATTATTGTTTTTTTCTTGTAGTAATCAAGAAGATGACGTAGACGTTATAATCGATGATACATCTTGGACTCAAAAAGAATTTACTACAAATCATGGAGGATTAAATCGAAAATATATTTTATATAAACCAAAAAATTTTTCTGAAAATGCTCCACTTGTTATGATTCTTCATGGTTATACGAGTAATAATAATAATATTCTGACTTATTCAAAAATGAATACAATTGCAGATCAAAATGGATTTATGGTATGTTATCCTCAGGGTTCAATAACTCCATTAACTGGTCAAACACATTGGAACGCAAATCTACAAATGAGTGATGTAAATGATATTGAGTTTTTATCTGATTTAGCATCTACCGTTCAACAACAATTTAAAACTAGTAAAGACAATGTTTTTGTTGCTGGAATGTCAAATGGAGGATTTATGTCCTATACTTTGGGCTGTGAGAAATCAGATATTTTTAAGGCAGTGGCTTCAATAACAGGAACAATGAGTGGTTATGATTGGCAAAATTGTTCACCAGCATATAAAATACCTATTCTTCAAATGTCTGGCACTAATGATACAACTGTTCCATGGGACGGAACAATGAATACAGCCTTAGGATGGGGGGGAGCACCTCATATTTTAGATGTAATGGAGTTTTGGTCAGACTTAAATGCTTGTACTCAAGATGAGATAATTGATTTTCCTGATATTGATAAATCAGATTATTCTACTGTTTCTCTAACAAAGAAAAAGGGTGGAAGCTATAATAATGAAGTTTGGTTTTATAAAGTTGAAGGAGGAGGTCACGATTGGCCTGGAGCATGGGGAAATCAAGATATAAATGCCAGTGAAGAAATTTGGAAATTTTTTAAAAAACACATTAATTAAGACAACAAGTCATTAATCACATTCCCAGAAACATCAGTCAATCTAAATCTTCTTCCTTGATGCTTGTAGATCATTTTAGTGTGATCTATACCAAACTGATTTAGAATAGTCGCTTGTAAATCGTGTACATGAACTGGATCTTTAATAATATTGTACCCAAGATCATCAGTTTCACCATATGAAAACCCAGGTTTAATACCAGCACCAGCCATAAATATTGTAAACGATCTTGGATGATGATCTCTTCCATAATTAGTATCTGAAAGAGTACCTTGACAATAATTAGTTCTTCCAAATTCCCCACCCCAAACTACTAAAGTATCCTCAAGTAATCCTCTTTGTTTTAAGTCCATTATCAATGCAGCGGTGGGTTGATCTACATCACTAGTTTGACCCTTTATTTGTCCAGGAAGATTCTCGTGTTGATCCCATCCCATATGATACAATTGCACAAAACGAACATCTTTTTCTATTAATCTTCTGGCTTGAATACAATTTGCAGCATAAGTTCCTGGTTTTTGAGCATTTGGACCATACATTT
>JAHEGS010000184.1 GCA_024645005.1 Bacteroidota bacterium | reverse complement strand
CCCAAAACCACCTGACGGTGTGTGATTAAGTGCCGCAATATCAGTATCCGATTCCAATGAGGTATCAATTAGGTTTTCAGTTAAAGCACCAATAATTCCATTCTCTCCAGCATAAACTGTACCAATTTTGTCAGAATGTTTTCGAGCTGTTTCAATCACTCCACTGGCTGAAGCATTAATTACAGCAGTTACTCCTCCAGATTGAGCATAAAAGGCATTTTTCATAATAATTTAGTTATTAAAGGTTAAGATTCAAGTATGCAAATTTGACTATCGCATACAGATGCACTTCAGAGTTATTAAAAAAGTATAACATTTGGTATGGATACAGTATTCAATAATTCTAAAGTATTGTTTAATTATATTAAGTTAGAATTTTCTGGTTAAAAAAAATATTTTAGAATGTAAGCTGGAGGAGATTGTTACAAATTGTTTCATAGGAAATGGTAATTAAAATGACGATTACTTAATGTGGCATAGCCTCACCAAAGTTTTCAATATTCCTAAAGCCTGGCACATTTTTTTTCACAATCTTAGTACTTGGCTTACTGATTGCAATAACATTTTGAATTTTAAATTTGGCAGCCGCCTCTAAAACATCTAAAGAATCATCAAAGAAAATTGACCTTTCTTTATTGAAATCGATTTGCTTGTCTAGCTCTTTCCAAAATTTTTGCTGTTGTTTTGGAACTCCAAAGTCATGTGATGAAATAATTTCATCAAAAAAACCTTCGATTTTAGACATTTTCATTTTAAGTTTAATGCCTTTTCTATGGGCATTTGTAACTAAATAAATACGCTTATTTTTATCTTTTGCACGTTGAAGAAAAGTTAAGGCATGATCATGAACTTGAATCAGATGTGAGATGTCAGTTTTTAGTTTCATAATATCTAATTCAAGTTGTTTTTCCCAATAATCCAAGCAATACCAGGTAAGCTTCCCTTCTTGAGAATTAATCTTTGATATGATTATTTCTTTAGCTGTCTTAAAGTCGATGTGATTTTGTTTTGAGTAAACCTGGGGAATATATTCCAACCAAAACTCTAAATCAAAGTTTAAATCTAAGATAGTTCCGTCAAGGTCTAGCAAGATTGTATCAATTTGATTCCAATCCAGGCTAATATTATTTTCTTCGCCAAGTTGTTCCATTTATGCTGTCTTCGAGGATAATACCCAGCTCCAAAAGCTCATCTCTGATTTGGTCTGACATAGTAAAGTCTTTAGAGTTTCTTGCAGCCTCTCTTTGGTTAATTTTTTTAGAGATTTCAGATTCAGACAACTCCGATCCTCGTTTCAAGTATTCATCAGCATTATAATTAAGAATGCCAAGGTTATTTCCGAGCTGGACAAGTTGACTCGATAGTGTGTTCGCTTTATTTGGGTTGGCTGCTCGTTCAATATTGATTTGTTTAGCAATTTCAAAAAGTACACTTAGGGCCATAGGTGTATTGAAATCATCATTTAAAGCTGCATTAAATCTTGCTTCATAGTCAACCTCAAGAAGTGACGAATCTACAGAATTATGATTTAGGCCTTTTATGGCGTTATAAAGTCTAATTAAAGCTGATTGAGCGCTCTCAATGTTTGTTTCACTATAGTTTAAAGGCGAACGGTAGTGGCTACTTATAAGAAAATATCTTAGGGCTTCTCCATCATATTTTTTTAATACATCACGAATAGTAAAAAAATTATTGAGAGACTTGCTCATCTTTTCGTCATCAATATTAACAAAACCAACATGCATCCAAGTATTTACAAATGTACAATTATTGGCGCCTTCAGATTGGGCAATTTCATTTTCATGATGCGGAAATGTCAAGTCCATGCCGCCACCATGTATGTCGAAATGATTCGAAATAAAATGATTAGACATTGCAGAGCACTCAATATGCCAACCAGGCCTACCATTACCCCAGGGTGACGGCCAGCTGGGTTCGCCAGATTTAGCTTTTTTCCAAAGAACAAAATCAAGAGGATCTTTTTTGTGGTTTTCAACATCAACCCTTGCACCAGCTACCAGGTCATCTAAGTTTTTTCCAGATAGTTTCCCGTATTCTTTAAATTTTCTTACTGAATAAAATACGTCACCATTGGTTCCTTGATACGCCAATCCTTTTTTTGATAAAGATTCAATCATATCAATCATCTTGTCAATCGAATCAGTAGCCCTAGGCTCAATATCTGGACTCAGGACTCCCAAAGACTGTTCATCTTCATGCATCGCATCAATAAACCTATTAGTTAAGGAGTAAATATCCTCATTATTTTCAATAGCCCTTGTGATGATCTTGTCATCAATATCTGTGATATTCCTGACATACTTTACATTAGGAAAGTTTCGTCTCAAATGCCTTGTTATGACATCAAACATCACCATAACTCTAGCATGACCCATATGGCATAGGTCATAAACGGTCATACCACAAACATAAATTCCAACTTGGTTCGCATCAATAGGTTGAAACTCTTCCTTTTGATTGTTGAGAGTGTTATAAATTTTGAGCATTGCAATATTTTATACTGTATTTTGTAATATCACTTATATTA
>JAHEGS010000183.1 GCA_024645005.1 Bacteroidota bacterium | reverse complement strand
CCATGAGAATCATTCCGTTACTTTCTATTCCTTTTAGTTTGCGAGGAGCCAAATTTGCTAAATAGGTGACCTGTTTTCCTATAATATCTTCTGGTGCAAAATATTCTGCAATACCACTTACAACTTCCTTGGTTTCTGTTCCTACATCAAGGGTTATGTGTAGCAACCGATCTGCTTTTTTTACTTTTTCAGCAGCAATAATAGTTGCAACTCGAATATCTAATTTTATAAAATCATCGTATTGTATCATGGGCTTAATGGTTTGAGTATTGTTTTGGTGCACACTAATTTCAATAGGTGTTTTTGGATTTAACTTTTCAATTTGCTGATTAATCACGTCATCTTCAATTTTCTCAAATAAGAGTTCACTTTTTCCTATGATATGTCCAGCGGTAATTTTATCCTCGTATGATTTAAGATTTAAAATCTTTTGGATTTTATGCGAAGTATTTGGTAAGAAAATTTGCCCGTACAGACCAATATCATTCACGATGTGAAGGCATGTTAAAATACAGTCTGCTACTTTTTGTTGATTAGCATCATCTTTTATAAGTTTCCAAGGGGCTGTGTCTTGCAGATATTTATTTCCATAGCGGGCTATTTCCATAAACGCTTCCAGACCCTGACGTTGGTTAAAGTGGTCAAGCGAGTCAGAGATTTTTGCAGAAAAGTTTGGCAGTTTATCAATACTTCCATTAGGTACAACTCCATTAAAGTATTTGTGAGTTAGAACGATAACCCTGTTAACGAAGTTACCTAAAATGGCAACTAGCTCATTATTTACTTTTGCTTGATAGTCTTTCCAGGTGAAGTCTGCATCTTTAGTTTCGGGTAGAATAGAATTGATAACATATCGAAGCTCATCTGTTTTTCCTGGGAATTCCTCCAGATATTCATGAAGCCAAATAGCATGATTTCGGCTGGTTGATATTTTGTTTCCCTCTAAATTTAAAAACTCGTTAGCAGGAACATTTGTTGGTAAGTTAAATCCACCATGAGCATGGAGCATAGCAGGAAATATAATGGTATGAAATACGATATTATCCTTGCCTAGAAAATGGGTGATTTCAGTATCAGCATCTTTCCACCATGTAGTCCATTGATCACCAGTTGCTTCTTTTGTGGCAGTGATGTATCCAATAGGTGCATCAAACCAAACATACATCACCTTATTACCGGCATTTTGTATAGGAACACGAACACCCCAATCAAGATCTCGTGTCATTGCTCTTGGTTTTAATCCGTCCTTGAGCCAACTCATACATTGTCCATAAACATTTGACTTCCAATGATTTTTTTGATTATTTACCCAATCATTCAAAAATTCATCTTGAATAGAATCTAGAGGTAAATACCAATTGGTTGTTTCTTTTAATACAGGGGCGTTTCCAGTTAGAGCAGATCGTGGATTAATGAGTTCTGATGGATTACTTGTTCTCCCACATTGCTCACATTGATCACCATATGCATCTTCATATGAGCAATTTGGACAAGTACCTACAATGTAACGGTCTGCTAAAAATTGTTGAGCTTTTTCATCATAAAATTGTTTAGAGGTTATTTCTTCAAACACCTTATTTTTATGTAGGGTTGAGAAAAAATCTTGTGCAGTTTGGTGGTGCAACTGATTAGTAGTTCTACTAAACTGATTGAAATGGATTCCAAATTGGTCCAGACTTTTGCTAATTAGTGAATGATTCTCATCAACAACTTGTTGTGGTGTCTTTTTTTCCTTTTTAGCTTTCAGCGTGATGGGCACACCATGTTCGTCCGTGCCACACACAAAAAGAACATCATGACCTTTCATTTTCAAATATCGATAATGGATATCCGAAGGAAGAAAGCATCCTGCAATGTGTCCAATGTGTATTGGTCCATTAGCATAGGGAAGTGCACAAGTTATGAGATGTCTTTTAGGCATTGCGGCAAAAATACGAGAAAGCCCGAAGTCAATGACTATGAAAATTTATTGTTTTAGTTTCTTCTTGTTATTAATGCTTGTTATGACGGGATGCATCACTACAGCAAGTAAAATAATAGAAGTCCCTAAATAGAAATTATAATTTAGTAATGTGTCTTCGTTGAGTAACCAGATTGCTAAAAGAATACCATAAACAGGCTCTAAATTGATGCTCAAATTCGAAATAAATGCAGACAACTCTTTAAGCGAGTTGATGGCAAGAGCGAAAGCCAAGCTAGTGCATAACAGTCCAAGTATAATTAACCAGATCCAGTCGGTTCCTATTGGAATCCATTTTGGCTGTGGCATATATGTTTCAATGAACGGATACCCGAATGAAATAAATAAAAATCCTGAGGTTAATTCAATGGTGGTAACCGATAACGTATTTTGTCCTACGATGTACTTTTTGTTGAGCGTAGAAAATAATGCAGCTAAAAAAGCAGAGATTATTCCAATAACAATAGCAAGGTGGTAGGACTCACCGACACCACTGAGAAGATAGATTCCAAAAATGACCACAACCCCTAGAATCAATTCAATCCATTGAAATTTAGATTTAGTAATGAGAGGCTCTAAAACAGAAGTGA
>JAHEGS010000175.1 GCA_024645005.1 Bacteroidota bacterium | reverse complement strand
ATAACAATCAAAAGAAAAATTAATCATGATACTCAAATCGTATATTTGTATCATGAGAAATGCATTACTCTTGATTGGAATAGTTGTCGGACAATACACTTGGGCTCAAAACAGACCTGAAGCCACCTTTATCGAAAAAGGAAAACAACTTGACGAAGTAAAGGAAGGAACCATTGTGAGGACGGTTTATTATTTCACCAATACGGGCAATGCTGATTTATTATTAAACAAAGTAGCTCCAAGTTGTGGATGCACTGTCGCCGAATACCCTAATCATCCCATTAAACCTGGAGAAAAAGACTCGATAGTGGCTACATTCGACACCCACGATCGCCCCGGATATCAGGCCAAAGGAATAAATATTGAAAGTAATGCTGGTCCAATTAACCTTGTTTTTGAGATCATGGTAGCCCCATCTGAAGATATTAAATCCTACCTGGCTGAACCCTTCAAATCAAAAGAAAATCACGAAGGTCATAACCACAATTGATTGTTCTTTAAAAATCATCCCTACCGATGATTTCAACTTTTTATTAATAATGGTTTCCTAACTCCTTTCGTCGTCTATTTTTGCAGCACAATTATGAATATACACGAGTATCAAGCAAAAGAAATACTAAAGTCATACGGAGTTGCCATACAAGAAGGTATCGTTATCGATAAAAAAGAAGATGCAATCAAAGCTGGTGCCCAACTTCGTGAGGAAACAGGTACGGATTGGATGGTTGTCAAAGCCCAAATCCATGCCGGTGGACGTGGAAAAGGTGGCGGAGTTAAACTAGCCAAAAACGACGAAGAACTTCAACAAGTTGTTAATGATATTTTGGGTATGACTCTAGTCACACCTCAAACAAGTAAAGAAGGTAAATTGGTCAAAAAAGTATTGCTTGCTCAAGATGTTTATTACCCAGGTGCAAACGAACCAGATGAGTATTACATGAGTGTATTGCTTGACAGAAGCACAGGCAAGAATGTAATCATTTACACTACTGAAGGAGGAATGGATATCGAACAAGTTGCTCACGATACGCCAGAAAAAATATTTAAAGAATTTATCGATCCTGCACTAGGGCTACAAGGATTCCAAGCACGTAAAATTGCTTTCAACCTAGGTTTAAGTGGTAATGCATTCAAAGAGATGGTTCGATTTGTTAACTCGCTCTACAATGCATATGTAGGAATTGATGCCTCGTTATTTGAAATAAACCCAGTGCTTAAAACATCAGATGATAAAATCATTGCTGTAGATAGTAAGGTTTCTCTAGATGACAATGCACTGTATCGACATAAAGATTATGCAGCACTCCGAGACGAAAGTGAGGAGGATCCGACCGAGGTTGAAGCAAAAAAGCACCACCTCAACTTCATCAAGCTTGATGGAAACGTTGGTTGTATGGTAAATGGAGCTGGATTGGCTATGGCTACTATGGATATCATTAAATTAAGCGGTGGTGAGCCTGCAAACTTCCTTGATGTTGGAGGTGGAGCAAATGCTCAAACAGTAGAAGCTGGATTTAGAATTATCCTCAAAGACCCCAATGTTAAAGCCATCCTTATCAATATTTTTGGTGGAATTGTTCGTTGTGACCGCGTGGCTAATGGAGTGGTTGAAGCATACAAATCAATCGGTGAGATTAATGTACCCATCATTGTTCGTCTTCAAGGCACCAATGCAGAGGAAGCCAAAAAGATTATTGACGAAAGTGGTCTTCGCGTGGAATCAGCCATAGTATTGCAAGAGGCAGCAGATAAGGTAAAACAAGTTCTTTCCTAACCTCTACTGTGGGTAACCTCATTGAAATAAGGCCTCACAATATTGATCAAAGGAGCATCCAGACCATTGTTAATGCTCTTAAAAAAGGAGATCTAGCTATTGTTCCAACTGACAGTATATATGCTATTGTTGGTGACTTGAATCACCGGGATGTACTTGAAAAAATTTGTAAGCAAATCGGTAAAAAACCCAATAAAGCAAATCTATCCATTCTATGTGATGGTCTGAGTAATTTGTCTAAATACACATCTACCATTTCCAACCCACTTTATAAACTTATGAAAAGGGTGTTGCCAGGCCCTTTTACATTTATTCTAAAAGCCAATAACAACATCCCAAAAATTTTCAGACAAAACAAAAAAACCATTGGTATTCGTGTGCCAGATAACACCATTTGTCAAGCCTTGATTTCTTCACTTGGCAACCCATTAATATCGAGTTCTATACATTCGGAAGATGAGATTCAAGAATACCTCACCGAACCCTACGAGATTTATGAGAATTGGCAAAATAAGATTGATTTAATTGTGGATGGTGGTGCTGGGAAAAACGTTGGAACAACTGTAATTGACGCCTCAACAGGAGAAATATTCATTGTACGAGAAGGGTTGGGAATTGAAAAAATATAATCAACTAAATAATATAAAAATTATCAAACAAATCAGGCTAAAATAAGTTATAATTACACCGGTATTTTTAATAGTAATATGAACCTTAAATTTAATAATCTTAAATCAGACATTCCAGCTGGAATTGTCGTTTTCCTTGTGGCTGTTCCACTATGTTTGGGCATAGCT
>JAHEGS010000164.1 GCA_024645005.1 Bacteroidota bacterium | reverse complement strand
TTTTATTTTATTCTTCACTGTTCCATTAATTGAGATCGTCTTGTTCATAAAATTGGGTGGTGCAATTGGCTTAATACCTACAATTATGGTTGTATTGCTAACAGCCCTTGCAGGAACAGTCTTTGTTAAACAACAGGCCTCTCAACTTTTTGATCTTTTTAGAAAAAAGACTAACAACCTTGAAAACCCATCAGAACCTATTGGTCACGGAATTTTGGTCCTTTTTGCAGGTGCTTTATTACTTACACCGGGTTTTTTCACAGACATTTTTGGTTTTCTACTGCTCATTCCAGCCTTTCGATATTGGCTTATTAAACAGCTTCAAAAAAGGTTTTTTCATGTAAGAAATATCGATGCTGAAACTTCTAATAACTATGAAAACATCTACGACGCTGAATATACAGATGTAACACCGAATGAAAGATCACCGTGGAAAAAACCCCCTACCTCAAAAGATTGAGTACCTATTAATGCATCTTTAAACTTTACTACTCAATAGGAGAAATTGATGGCTAAAAAAACAGAACAGATTAACCCACCAAAAATGAATATATTAGCACAGTATGTAAGGGACTTATCGTTCGAAAATATACTTGCACAGAAAGGTGTTGACGGCGAACTGAACCCAGAAATGCAAGTAAATGTGAATATAGACGCGAAAAAGAGAACGGCAGATAATCAGTTTGATGTTATAATAAAGCTTCGAGTTGATAGTACATCTAAAGGTACCAACGATATTCTTTTTGTTTTAGAGCTTGATTATGGTGGGGTTTTTCAAATCGAAAATATCCCAGAAGACCAACTACATCCTTATTTGCTAATAGAATGTCCAAGAATGTTATTCCCGTTCTTAAGGAGAATAGTTAGTGATATTACTCGTGATGGTGGCTTCCCACCACTGAACTTAGAAAACATAGATTTTCTCAAATTATATAAACAAGAGATGGAAAGACGAAAAAACGCTGCGAAGGAAGGTGCTTCAAACCTAAAGCACTAAAACTAATGGCCATTATTTAAAATTTTCGACCACATAGAACCATCTCCAAGCTGTTTTATGAGAGCTTTATGGTTTTTTTGTTCATCAAGTGTTAGTCTAGGTTTCAATTGCTCCGACCTAACATTTGTTATTTTTTTGGTTTGTGTAGACTCCTTATTTTTTAGAGATACGCTTGAAACGCCCAGCATGAAATCTGGCTGCTTTCCTCCAATTAATTCTAAATATACTTCTGCTAGAATTTGACTATCTAGAAGTGCGCCATGCATTACTCTCGCTGAATTATCAATCTTAAATCTTCTGCATAGCGAGTCTAGAGATGCTGGTGATCCCGGAAATTTTTTTCTCGCAATTGCCAATGTGTCAACTGCTCGATCGTATGAAACTTCCTCCCGTTTTATCTTCGAGAGTTCATAATTAATAAACTTCATATCAAAAGAAGCATTGTGAATAATTAGCTTTTCAGAACCTATAAAATCCAAAAATTCGCTTGCAATATCGGCAAACTTAGGTTTGTCAGAAAGAAACTCGTCGCTTAAACCATGTACTGCAAATGCTTGTTCCGGCATTTTTCTAACAGGATTTATATATTGGTGATAAACATTGCCTGAAGGTACATGATTAAATAGTTCAACCGCCCCAATTTCTACTATTCGGTGCCCATCATATGGATCAAGTCCTGTCGTTTCGGTATCTAAAACTATTTCACGCATGGTTCTGTGTTTTTATCTCGTTTAATATTTCCTTGACTCTTTTTTCAACCAAAGTGAGTGTTGCTGTTTCAATCAAATAATCCGACCGTTCACACTTTTCATTACTTGGCATTTGCTTTGACAACAGTTCTTTAAAATACTCCTCTTTACCATGGTTTCGATTTTTAAGCCGTTTCAATTGGTTTTCATAAGTGGTAAATACGCAGACTGTCTTGTGCATTTCCTTATCTGCGCCAGTTTCAAATAAAAGTGGGATATCAAAAACAACTATTTCTTTTTTTGTATTACTTTGAAAGTTTTGTCTATCCTCAAGAACTAAAGGATGCACAGCTCTCTCTAAATCTCTAAGCTTATCTGGATCATTCCGTAATAAAATTTTCAACTTGCTTCGTGAAATAGAGCCATTTTCAAACGATGATGGAAATAATTTAGCTACAGCGGTGACCGCTTTACCTCCTTTAGAGTACAGCTTATGAGTTGCTTTGTCTGCATTCCAAACAGCGCAGCCAAATTTTTCAAAAACTTTTCCTGTAGTGGTTTTCCCCATACCCATTGAACCGGTTAATCCAATTTTTATCATCACTTAATCAGCAGCTCTCTAAGCGCTTGAGAGTCACCAGGCCTAATACCAAACCAGCGTTCAAAACCAGGAATTGCCTGATGAATTAACATCCCTAAACCATCTACTGTTCGACACCCCATTTTGGCAGCAGTATCCAGTAAATGCGTTTCAATTGGAGTGTAAACAATGTCGGTGACGAGTGTATTTTTCTTCAATACATTTAACGGTATTGGGAGGTCTGTTTTACCTACCATACCAAGAGATGTTGTGTTTATAATTGTCGATGCTTCACTTAGGTAGTTTTGAACCTTCATCCACTCAACTACTTTGATTTTTGC
>JAHEGS010000158.1 GCA_024645005.1 Bacteroidota bacterium | reverse complement strand
TGGGTTTTGTCGCTACGATTAATTTCACCGAGACTATCCAAGTCTCCAATTACGACATCTGCAAAAACCCCTAGTTCAAAAAGACGATTGTATGCCCCGTCTAAAGCAACAACAAAAGGACACCACTCCATGAGTTGCGTCAACAAACCATATGAACAAGACTCTCCGTTTGCCACAATAAGAGCCGGTTCTTGACCTTCTTTGACATAATGGTGGGATGACATTTTTCTGCAATACTTAAACAAACCTAACAAAAACAATAGAAGTTATTGCGTTATTTGTAAGATGAAACAATTAAGTGCCATTGTTTTTTTTACATTGATACTGTTGTGTTCTTGTAGAAAGGAAAAGTTCACATCAGAAAGCAACTGGGTTGCTCCTGTTTTAGAAACAAGCCTTAACCTTGGAGACATTATACCAGATTCTATATCTAGAATAAATTCAGACAACTCAATTGACATTGTATATGAAACTTCGTATGGAGTTAGCAGCGTTAGTGACATTGTCCAAATTCCAGACACTGTTGAAATTAGTGAGGTTTCTCTTTCAAGCCTTACTCTAGATGACCGGTCATTTATAGATACGCTCACACTTTTAGAGCTTTATCCAGCAAGTGCCCTGTTTCACAACCAAACAACAACACTGCCCGGACAAGACATACAAACCAAGGAAGGAACAGTTGTTGATGTAACGGAAGAGTTTTTTTCAACAGCAACCTTTGTTTCGGGTTTTATAGATATAACAATTTTTAATGACTTGCCTGTTGTTGCAGAAGTTTTAGAGTTTGAGTTAAGAAATGACGACGATAAGAGTGTTATCGTTAATGGGGTGTTCAACAACCTTCAGCCAAACAACAGTGTCTCAGATTCATATTCTTTGGCAGACAAAAAAGTAAACGGAATACTTGAGTTGATAGTGAAGCGAGTAAAAACATTGGACAGCGATGGTCCAGTTTTAGTAGATGTATATAAAGGAATTCGAACAGAAATATCTGTTCGCGACTTGAAACCAAAATCAGCAACAGCCATTTTCCCCGCCCAAAACCTTATTGATAAAAAAGATGAGATTGAATATTATTTTGGTGGTGCTGAGTTTACACAAGTCAAACTAAAGTCGGGCTTCATAAAGTTAAAAGTGGAGTCAACAGTAGAAGAGGCTATTGTTTTAGACTATAGCCTACCCAATAGCTTTAAAGACGGAGAGCCCGGAACTTCACTTAGCAAAACATGGACGGTTCCGCCAGCAAAAAAAGGTGAGAAGATCTTTGTAGAGGAAATGTTTCCAATCGGCGGCTATACCATCTATTTTTGGGGAAAAAGCAATTTAGAAAATCCAACATTTAATCATGTATATACAGAGCTTATTGCGAGAATTGAATATTCAGGGATTCTTAGAACACTTTCTTTGGAGGACAAAATAAGGGTAGAGCTGGGTTTGGTAGATTTGATTCCCGAGTTGATAATTGGAGATCCAGGGAGACATGAGTTGTCATCGAACGATACCGTGGGATTAAAATTATTCGATAACGTTAGTGGGGATTTAAGTCTTGAAGACGCAAAAATGAATCTAAACTTTTATAATAGCTTTGGTATTGAGACATTGCTTGATATAAAAGAGATTAAGGGACAAAATACTAGAAATGGAAAAAGTTTAAAATTAATATCTTCTGAATTATTAAACCCAATACTATTAAAAAAGGCCGTTAACAATCCTCCTTTGGTGGCGTATGAATATGACGTAATGCTAGACAAATCAAACTCTAACTTAAAGCAATTTTTAGAGCTTATGCCCAACAAACTTATGCCAGAAATTGAAGCGGTTGTTAGACCAAACGGGACAATTAACCAGAACGACTTTGCTTTTGATGTGAGCGAACTGCTTGTAAACATTAGGTTTGAGATGCCCCTTAAATTTGGTTTAGACAATTTAACGGTTGCTGTCAACGAATCGGTTACTTTCTTTAACGACGAAAAAGTTGATAACATCAAAGGCGGTCAACTTTTTTTAAAGTTGATTAATGATTTTCCAATTAGTGGCCGTACAAAAATGGTGTTTAAAGACAAAATGGGCGAGCAGCTTTTTGAGTTATTTTCTGGCGATAATTATGAAATGACTGCTGCGGAAGTTGACCCTCAAACAAACAAAACCAAATCACCAACAGAAAGTGAGTTGATCGCAACTATATCCAAGGATCAAGCAAAACAGTTATCACAAATAAAAAGCATAGATTTAGAGGTTTATCTCAATACAGAAGACGCCAAAAGATACTTGATGTTCTCAGATTATACAATAAATGCTAAATTAATTTCAGACTTTATTTATGAAAACAACTTATAGTTTTTTGTTTTTAACGGTTTTGTTTTTTCCTTTTTGGGCACAAGCTCAAAATGACAGCTTTGTTTTTATAAATGCGAATAGTTGGGGTTACAATAAAAAAGGTATAAAAATAGATGGTGCAGCTTTTGCAGGTTCCAGTTCGTTGAATACCCTAATGTTTACCGAAGTTTTAACTCAGCCTACGTTTTCAGAAAAAAGCAAGAATGCTTTTTTGGATAGAAGTCAGTCAAGAACAAATTTGTTCGCATCCAATGATTGGGGTGTTGAGTTTTACAAGGACTCTA
>JAHEGS010000042.1 GCA_024645005.1 Bacteroidota bacterium | reverse complement strand
TTGATTTTCCAACATTCGCTGATGGTCGCGGATTTACACTTGCAAAACTAATTCGCACACGTGGATTTACAGGCCATTTGCGTGCAAAAGGGCATATTATTTCAGACCAATATGCAATGCTTAGAAGATCTGGCTTTGATGATGTTGAAATATCTCAAAATCTTGCTGAGCGGCAACCTGAAGCAGAATGGCTTTTTCGTAGCAATTGGAAAAAACACTATTACCAAAACCGTCTTGGCTTTAAAAAATGCTAACGTTATGGAATTTTTGAAATTTATTATATAATGATTAAATATTCATATTTTCTATCTCTTTAACACATTTTTGAAAAAACCTCTGGGTGGCAACACCCATTATCCCTCGAGATGAAGTAACAAAGTTAACATATCCAACTCCCAATTCTTTAGCAGAAAGGGGTACAAGCTTATATCCTGCGTCGGTATATTGTTTAAATTCATCTTGAAATGGCAAACAAAATGAAACTCGGTTGTTGTGTAATAAATTTAAGCAAATAAGTGGGTCATTACTTTCTAATTGTGTAAATAGACTAATTCCGAGCTTTGCACATGCACCATCAATTTTATTTCGTAATTGAGTATTTTTTAATGGTAATAATATCTGCTGATCAATTATTTCATAAAACATTAATCCATTTGGATTCTTTACAGGCAAATTTTCTGGTAATACTGCATGAACTTTAATTTCAAATGCATTTATAATATTTAAATTTTTTGTTAATATTGGCTGATAAAAGAAAGCAATATCAATTCGATTTGAACTTAAATCATTTTCCATTGCATTTTGATCGACTACTTTTATTTGTATTGATATTTGTGGATATTCTTTTTGAAATTCAGCTATCTGATTATTAATAAATACACCGTTTAGTTCTGCGCTAACTCCCAATCTAATAATACCAGTTTGCAGGCCTTTAATATCATTAATTTGAGATTGAAGCCGTTCAAATCCTCTCAATTGCAATAAAGCAAATTGATAGAATAATTCACCTTCAGTTGATAATCTTACTCCTACATTAAGTCGGTCAAAAATTTTAATACCAATATCAAGTTCTAAATTCTGAATATGTCGATTTAATGCTGAAGGAGAAATTGCACAACTTTCAGCGGCACCTCTAATAGACCCAATTTCAGCAATCAATTTGACATATTTAAATGATTGTAAATGTCTCATGTAATCATCTTTTAGTAGCAATATAGACACCGGTGCAAAAAACACAACAGTACTATACAAATTTTGTCGCAGACTGCACCGCATTTAATTTTTAGTTTACTAGGAATCATAGAGAATAACGTCTCTGAGATTAAATCTAGCGCATCCTCCCGCGCTAAAATTAAAGGAATTAAAATGAAAAAAACACTTCTTGCATCAGCCTTAACAACATTGTGCGTGTCAAGCGCAATGGCAGATATAAAGGTAGGCATATTACACTCACTATCGGGAACAATGGCAATTTCCGAAACCACACTTAAAGATACAATGCTAATGTTGATTGATCAGCAGAACGAAAAAGGTGGTATAAACGGAGAAAAAATTATACCCGTTGTGGTAGATCCTGCCTCAGACTGGCCATTATTTGCAGAAAAAGCTCGGGAATTATTAACTGTTGAAAATGTGGATGTAATTTTTGGCAATTGGACTTCTGTATCTCGTAAATCTGTACTCCCAGTCATTGAAGAACTTAATGGACTTTTATTCTATCCAGTACAGTATGAAGGCGAAGAAAGCTCTAAAAATGTATTCTATACCGGTGCAGCTCCAAATCAGCAGGCTATACCAGCAACTGATTATTTTCTTGAAGAACTAGGTGTAGAAAAATTCGCTCTACTTGGAACAGATTACGTGTACCCCAGAACGACTAATAATATTCTTGAACAATATTTAAAAGATAAAGGAATTGACCAAGATGATATCTTTGTAAATTACACTCCATTTGGTCATTCAGATTGGTCTAAAATTGTAGCAGATGTTGTTGCTTTAGGAGCCGATGGAAAAAAAGTTGGTGTTATTTCGACTATAAATGGTGATGCAAATATTGGTTTTTATAAAGAACTTGCTGCTGCCGGAATTTCTGCAGACGACATACCTGTAGTTGCATTTTCAGTAGGTGAAGAAGAGTTGGCTGGGCTTGATACAACAAATCTTGTGGGACATTTGGCTGCTTGGAATTATTTTCAGTCAGCTGAAGGTGATGTAAATGCTAATTTTATAAAAACTTGGAAAAAAACTATGGGTGAGAATCGTGTAACGAATGATCCTATGGAAGCACATTACATTGGGTTCAATATGTGGGTAAATGCTGTAGAAGCTGCTGGTTCCACAGATGTAGATTTAGTAAGAGCAGAAATGTATGGACAAAAATTTCCTAATCTTACAGGTGGTGTTGCCGAAATGCTACCAAACCACCATCTAAGCAAGCCAGTTTTGATAGGTGAAATTCAAGATAATGGCCAATTTGATATAATAAGCCAAACCATAGAAGTTGCAGGTGATGCTTGGACAGATTTCCTACCAGCATCAGCAGTGCTTAAGTCAGACTGGAAAGACTTAGAGTGTGGAATGTATAACACTGAAACAAAAAGCTGCGTACAATTAAAATCAAACTACTAACTTGGATGCCGTCTAACAGGGTGGTTTGGGGACACTTTCTGTGTCCCCATTTATATCGGAAATCAAACAATGCAGATAATATCAAAAATTATTTTCTTTATAATTTTATTTTCAAATTCGGCATTTGCCCAAGCAAAATTTCAATCTTTAGTACAATCTCAAGCCTTAAGTATTATTAAACCATCTGTAAAAACAGCCCCTAATGTAATAGATGCCATTCAAACATTTGATAGTAAAATTTCAAATAATTTTTTATTGGCATGGAAACAAAAGAAACTTTGGTATCAAAGAAACGATAACTCAATCTTTTTTGTGAAAAGTCATACAAATTCGCAATATTACATATTTGATTTAGTGACTAATAAAAATTTGGGATTAGTTGAAAAAAATACACTCAAACAAATCAAACCAAATTCTGGTGTTCGAAAATTAATTGGATCAGCTTTGGTAACATCTCAGCTCAATAGTCATTTAATAAAAAATCGTATTTCAAGCTTAGAAAATATTAGCCGCAATCCAAAAGCAATTCATCTCAATCCACTACGTGAAGCACTATCAAAAGAAAGTGACGAAAATTTAAAAATTCAAATGATAAGGCTGGAGAGATTACTTACAGTTAAATATGAAATTAACGAAACAATTAGAAAAAGTGCAATTTTGAGCTTTGCTAATGACTTAAGCTTAGATGTTCGCGCTACATTGAACCCGATTTTAAATACTACTATTGAAGTTTCCCAATCTCCTCCCGATCCAGGAACTTATGCTGACATTATCGATATAGAAAATTTCTCTAAACTAAATCGTTCACAAGCATATGAAATGATTGTTAGCAAAGGTTGGGCTAGTAAAGATATTTCAGAAGAAATGAAACGCTCATCACTAATAAAAAATATAAAGAATGGTGAAGTTTCTGGAATAAAAATAAAAAATTTAAATACTGAAAAATTCAGGGAATTAGCATACTCAAGGCTCGTGAGTTCTGGTTTGGCTCCAAAAGACGTCAGTGAACCTGAAATACAAAGAGCTATAGACAACACATTTTTTTATAAAAAATATATAGAAAAATCACCCAGTATAATTTTAGCAACAAAAGAAACTTTAGATAATATACAAAATAAAGTTCATATATCCCGTGCAATTGATCTATTCTTAGATGCCTTATCACTAGCTTCTATATTTTTCCTTGCTGCAATTGGACTAGCAATTACGTTTGGTGTCATGGGAGTCATTAATATGGCTCATGGTGAGTTCATAATGATGGGAGCATATACTGGATACTTAGTTCAACAGTATGTTCCAAATTATACTGTATCAATTATCCTTGCCCTTCCGATTGCTTTTGCAGTCACATTCATTGCGGGAATATTAATGGAAAGATCAATTATTCGTTATCTTTATCACCGCCCATTAGAAACTTTACTAGCGACATTTGGAGTTTCAATTGCCTTACAACAGTTGGCAAAAAACATCTTTGGAACACAAGCCAGACCATTAACATCACCTGATTGGCTTGATGGTTCTATGATTATCAATGATGTAATTTCTATTAGTTGGATAAGAGTTGCAATTTTTTGTTTATCTTTATTATTTTTCGCAATGCTTTGGTTTACTTTAAACAAAACTCGTTTGGGATTGGAAACTAGGGCCGTTACACAAAACCCCAAAATGGCTGCATCAATGGGAATTAATCCAGACAAGATAAATATGCTAACATTTGGACTTGGTTCAGGCATTGCTGGCATTGCAGGAGTAGCAATAGGATTGTTTGCAAAGGTAACATCAGAATTAGGCTCTGACTATATAGTGCAATCCTTCATGACCGTTGTAGTCGGGGGAGTGGGAAATATTTGGGGGACACTTGCAGGAGCCGGTTTAATTGGGTTCTTACAAAAAAGTATCGAATGGTTCAATCCTTCAAACACTCTTGCTGCACAAACATTTATGATAGTTTTCATAATAATATTTATTCAATTTCGGCCACGAGGAATTATTGCCCTCAAAGGTCGTGCCGCTGGAGATTAAATAATGGCAGGCCCTCTTACGAAATTCTTGAGCAATAATCCAAGTATTTTAATTTTTTTAACAATCCTTTCCTTAATTACAGCAATTATCACAATTGGAAGTGAAGCATTTGGATATGGATTCATTTCAACTTCTTTAATTAAATTAATTGGGAAAACACTATGTATTTGCCTTGTAGCAATAGCCATGGATTTAGTCTGGGGTTATTGTGGAATTCTAAGTTTAGGCCATTTTGCCTTTTTTGGCTTAGGTGGATACATGATTGGCATGTGGTTGATGTATGAACGCACAAGACTAATAGTTATCGAGTCCGCTAAAAATGCACAATTACCAATGACACCTCAAGAAATTCAAAATGCAATTGGGTCACAGATTTTTGGTGTTGTTGGCGGTTCAGAGTTTCCAATTATTTGGACATTCTCACATTTGCTGTACGTTCAACTGTTATTAGTAATCTTAGTTCCTGGTATGTTAGGTTTTATTTTTGGCTGGCTTGCTTTTCGCTCTCGAGTTACAGGTGTTTATTTATCAATACTGACACAAGCTATGACCTTAGCACTTGCACTTTATCTATTTCAAAATGATAGTGGTTTACGCGGGAATAATGGGCTCTCTGGTTTACAAAATATACCAGGATTAGAATTGACATCACAGTCAGTAATATCAGTTTGGTTTTTGTGGGGATCTGCTTCGGCTTTGGCATTAGGTTTTTTAGTCACAAAATTCATTGTTGAAAGCAAACTTGGAAATGTTATTCGGGGTATAAGGGATAATGAACAACGAATGAGATTCTTGGGCTATAATGTTGAGCATTACAAATTATTTATCTTTACAATAACAGCCATTATTGCTGCAATTTCTGGTGCATTATATTATCCCCAAGCAGGCATTATTAACCCTGCTGAATTAGCACCAATTGCATCAATATATCTCGCAGTATGGGTGGCCATAGGAGGTCGAGGACGAATTTATGGCGCTGTTATAGGCGCTGCTTTAGTTTCTCTATTATCAAGTTGGCTAACTGGAGGACAAGCACCTAACATATCACTCGGTTTTATCAAATTTAAATGGGTAGATTGGTGGTTAGTTTTTCTAGGTATATCATTTGTTATAATTACACTTTATGCGCCTAAAGGAATAGGCGGACTATTTGATAAGTTTCATAAAGGAGCTTCAAAATGAGTGGAGCTCTGCTTGAAGTAAATGGAATTTCTGTATCATTTGATGGCTTTAAAGCAATTAATAGTTTGTCATTTAATATCGATAATGGTGAACTACGTGCAATAATTGGGCCAAATGGTGCAGGCAAAACTACCTTTATGGACATAATCACTGGAAAAACACGGCCAGACAGTGGTGATGTTATTTGGGGTGAAAAAAATATAAGCTTAATTAGAAAATCAGAAAGTGAAATTGCAAATTTAGGAGTTGGCAGAAAGTTTCAAAAACCAACAATATTTGAAGATCAATCTGTTATGGAAAATCTAATTATGGCTTTAAAAAATAACCGTAGTCCTTTGTCAGTTCTTTTTTATAAGTACAATAAAATTGATCATAATAAAGTTGTAAATATTGCCTCAGATATAGGATTAATTTCAGTATTAGACAAACTTTCTGGTGAATTGAGTCATGGTCAAAAACAATGGCTAGAAATAGGTATGCTTTTAGCTCAAGAGCCTCAATTGTTGCTAATTGATGAACCAGCGGCTGGAATGACTCTCGAAGAACGAAAACACACAGTCTTACTATTAAAAAGATTGTCTAAAACTAGAGCAGTAGTCGTTGTTGAGCATGATATGGAATTTATTCGCAATTTGAGTTGCAAAGTAACCGTTCTACATGAGGGCGCAGTTCTGGCAGAGGGAACATTAGACCATGTTGTGAAAAATAAAACCGTAATTGATGTATATTTGGGGCGTTGAAATGTTGGAACTTTGTAATATTACACTTCACTATGGACAAAGCCAGATATTGAATGGTGTAAGTCTAAATGCTGAAAAAGGTAAAGTAACATGCTTAATGGGAACTAATGGTGTCGGTAAAACTAGTTTACTTAAAGCAATATCTGGCACACATAGCCATTCTGATGGAAGTTACAAACTAAATGGAAAAGAACAAGGTATTTCATCTGCGCATATTCTTGCGAAACGTGGAGTTGGGTATGTACCTCAAGGAAGAGATATATTTCCACTAATGACTGTTCAAGAAAACTTAGAAACTGGTTTTGCATGCTTGGATAAGTCAGATGCAATAGTACCAGAGCAAATTTTTGAATTATTTCCGATTCTTAAACAAATGAAAAACCGAAGGGGAGGTGATTTATCTGGGGGCCAACAACAACAATTGGCAATTGCACGTACGCTAATTACTCGTCCAAAATTACTTTTATTGGATGAACCAACTGAAGGCATACAGCCTAATATCATTAAACAAATTGGTGATGTGATTTCATATCTCAAAGACCAAGGCGATATGGCAATACTTTTAGTAGAACAATATTTTGAATTTGCATACGACCTTGCCGATCATTTTTATGCAATGCAAAGAGGCCAAATAGTTTTGAACTGCTCAAAAGCAAAAATAAAAAAACAAGAACTTCTTTCTACATTGTCTGTCTAAGCATTTTGTTATTTGTTTTCTTGATCACTTTGATATTCAAAACTCCCAAGTTCTGATAATATTTTTAAGATTTGATAAGCACTTTTTTTATCTTTTAAACTAGAAAATACGAATGGTTTTCCAGCGCGCATTTTTTTTGCATCACGTTCCATTACCTCAAGTGAAGCACCAACGTATGGTGCTAAATCGGTTTTGTTTATGACTAAGATATCAGATTTTGTGATAGCTGGACCACCTTTTCTTGGTATTTCTTCCCCCGCTGCAACATCAATTACATATACTGTTAAATCTGCAAGTTCAGGACTGAATGTTGCTGATAAATTATCCCCACCACTTTCAATAAAAATAATTTCAATATCATCATATCTTTTACGCATTTCGGCAACTGCAGCAAGATTTATAGAAGCATCCTCTCGTATTGCAGTATGTGGACACCCTCCTGTTTCAACACCTATAACACGATCTTTAGGTAATATTTGCATTCGCATTAATGCCTCAGCATCTTCTTGCGTATAAATATCATTAGTTATAACACCTACAGAATTATGCGGATATAGAATACGTATCAGAGATGCAGTCAGAGTAGTTTTTCCTGCACCAACAGGACCACCTATTCCAATCCTTAATGGACCATTCTTTGACAATTAATATCTCCTTTAAGTTTGAAAAATTCGGGAATATTGGGTTTCGTGTCTCATCGCCATAATGTCTGACATAAAAGTATTACTGAACAAATCATCAAGTGTTACACCTTTTATTTCCGATGCTACCATTAAAACTTTTTGTTTTAGTGAGGTTTGAACCTGTTGCCCATCTGTTTGGCCAAGAGGAACAAGACGCATAGCTACGTTACACATGTTTACTACAAAAGCGTTCAAATACATTATAGTGGTAAGTTCTATGCTGAGATTTAATGCATTTGCTGATCTAGCTACTGCAACTGGATAACATAACTTTTTTAGATTTAAATCCCATATAGAATTTACAGCTTCACAATATGCATGACCCTGGAGCTCTGTTTCCTTGAGCCTTTCATTTGATGATGCAAATGCTTTGGCATAAGAATTAATATAGTGGACATTTGAGCTTTCAACATCAAATGCAATATTTAAAAAAGCTGCATCAGACCATGCACCTCCTTGTGTTAACAAACATGATAGCCATTGCTCTAAATCATTTGCATTTGTAATTAATCCATCATCAATGGCACTTTCCATTCCGTGTGAATATGCAAAAGACCCCACCGGAAAGGATGATGAAAATAATTGAACCAATGTAAGGATTTCATTATTTTTATTCATGCGATGTATGACCATGATCGTGGCTGTGTGTTCTTCCATGCCCATATGCACCTTTTTCAGGATTAAAAGGTTCCATTATACTTTTCACCTTAGCTCCTAGATATTCTAACATGTGTCCAATTACAGGATCATCCTGAATCAACAATCGTCTTGTTTCTATTTGACAAGGCGTATGTCGATTCCCAATGTGCCAAGCTAATATTACTAAATCTTGGCCAGTTATTTCCAACAAAGGTTCTTCTGCTGAAATAATTTCAATATGTTTCCCTCCTTCAACAACCAATGCATCACTATTTTCAAGTGAAATAGTCTGAGGAAGATCGACAAGAACTTTTTTCCCTGTTCGTGTTTTCAAAACTTTTCGCCTTAAAAACCTCTCATCATATGATAAAATACATTCTTCGACTTTTTGTGTCCAAGTTCCAGATCTTTTAATTTCAAATGCTGTAAAATCCGTCATCAGAAAAGAAAGTATCGTTGTGCCATTGCTAATTCTTTTGCGGGCTCACATGTTAGCAGTTCACCATCAGCTCGAACTTCGTAGGTTTCTGGGTTTACTTCCATCACCGGCAATGCATTATTTAATATTAAATCTGATTTTCCAATATTCCTTGTATTCTCAACTGCAACAATATCTTTCGATAAGCCAAGTTGATTTCCTATATCATCAGCATACGCGGCTTCTGATACAAATGTAACTGCAGAACGTTCAACAGAGCGTCCAAATGCACCGAACATGGGTCTTGAATAAACTGGTTGAGGTGTCGGAATAGACGCATTAGGATCACCCATTTGAGCCGATACAATTGTTCCAGAAAGCAGCACCATCTCTGGCTTTACTCCAAAGAAAGCTGGATCCCACATTACAAGATCTGCTCTTTTTCCTTCAGAAATACTACCAATTTCATGGCTTATGCCATGCGCTATAGCTGGGTTTATTGTATATTTAGATATATAGCGCCGAACACGATAATTATCATTTTCACCTGTTTCCTCTGATAAACGGCCTCTTTGTTTCTTCATTTTATCAGCAGTTTGCCAAGTTCTTATCAATACTTCTCCCACACGCCCCATTGCCTGACTGTCAGAAGCGATAATCGAAAAAGCACCTATATCATGAAGAATATCCTCAGCTGCAATCGTCTCACGCCTTATCCTGCTTTCTGCAAAAGCTACATCTTCAGGAATTGATTTATCTAAATGATGACAAACCATAAGCATATCCAGATGTTCTTCCAAAGTATTTACTGTAAATGGTCTTGTTGGATTTGTTGAAGACGGCAATACATGCTCTTCGCCACAAATTTTTATAATATCAGGTGCATGTCCACCCCCTGCTCCCTCTGTATGGAATGCATGAATTGTTCGCCCTTTCATAGCTTTGACAGTGTTTTCAACAAAACCAGATTCATTAAGAGTATCGGTATGAATCATGACTTGGACGTCCATATCATCAGCAACTGAGAGACAACAATCTATTGCAGCTGGAGTGGTTCCCCAATCTTCATGTAGCTTTAAGGCACACGCCCCAGCATTTACCATTTCTATAAGAGCAGCAGGCTTACTAGCGTTTCCTTTACCAGCAAATGCAAGATTCATTGGGAATGCATCTGCTGCTTGTAACATTCGTGAAAGGTGCCATGAGCCAGGAGTACAAGTCGTGGCTAAAGTTCCATGAGCTGGGCCTGTTCCACCACCAAGCATTGTGGTTAAACCAGAATGAAGTGCGTCTTCAATTTGCTGCGGACATATGAAATGAATGTGACTATCAAATCCACCTGCAGTTAGAATGCGGCCTTCTCCAGCTATAGCTTCGGTTCCAGGCCCCACTATAATATCAACACCTGGTTGAGTGTCTGGATTTCCAGCTTTACCTATTTTGAGAATTCTTCCATCTCTTAAGCCAACATCAGCTTTATAAATGCCACTATGATCGATGATTAATGCATTTGTAATTACTGTATCGACAGCACCTTCTGCCCGGGTTTCTTGAGATTGACCCATTCCATCTCTGATTACTTTTCCACCTCCAAATTTAACCTCTTCGCCATAGATAGTTAAATCTTTTTCAACCTCAACAATAAGATCAGTATCAGCTAACCTTATTTTATCGCCGACGGTTGGCCCAAACATTGAAGAATATTCAGATCTCTTAATTTCAATTGGCATTTACAACTCTCCCATAATCTTTTGATTAAAGCCATAAATGCAGCGTTTCCCTGAAATTGGAACCAATTGAACTTCGCGCCGTTGACCAGGTTCAAAACGAATAGCTGTTCCAGCCACAATATCCAAACGCATGCCAAGCGCTTTTTCTCTATCAAATTTTAGTGCTGAATTTGCTTCACCAAAATGATAATGACTTCCAACTTGTACAGGACGGTCACCTTTATTTTCTACCATTAAAGTTTGCGATATAGCGCCTTCATTTAATATCAAAATTCCTTTAGCAGGGAATATTTCACCAGGTATCATTTTTTCTCCTTCAGCGAATTGGATTATGTACAGTGACAAGTTTAGTGCCATCTGGAAAAGTAGCTTCCACTTGAACGTCATGGATCATTTCAGCCACTCCTATCATACACTGCTCTTTTGAAATTATGCGCCCACCTTCTTGCATCATATCAGCTACAGATTTTCCATCTCTTGCACCTTCAACAACTGCATCTGTAATTATTGCAATTGCCTCTGGGTAATTTAATTTTACCCCTCGCTCTAATCTTTTACGTGCAACTTCTGCAGCCATAGAAATTAATAATTTATCTTTTTCTCGTGGTGTCAGTTTCATTTTAAAGTTTCCAATTTTTTGGTACGGCATTATCTGTTAGCAGCGAAAGAATAGGTAAAAGTTTTTTTCTAAGTTCATAACTATCTGGACTTAAAATTCTTATAAGCAACAAATGATTATTAATCAGACTAGCCCCAGCAGTACTTGGTAGTAGCTTTCTAATTTTATTTAAGATCTCAATTGAGTTCGCATCGTATAGGACTATGTTTGCCATTGCTTTGTTGTTATTACTTATTGATTTATTCTTCAAAATTTTAGTAATATTTCCGTTCATTTTTATTCCATCAATATAAATGGGTTCACCGTTGCAATTGATAGAAACATTATCTTTAAAGAAACAGGAACCCAGTTCCTCTCCTGAAGCTAATCTACCAAATACTATCGGCTCAACGAAAAGAACTTTAGATGTATCAAAGAGTTCTATGTTTAATTTTCTTTCTAATTTACTGCCATCAAATAAAATAGTTTCTTGAGGTAACCAATATAATTGTGCATTTTCTTCCACCGAAAGGTTATTATTTATTTTTCCAGATTCATTATCAAAAGCACTGTATATTCTTTCAGCAGCTTGAGTAGTAATGGTTAAATTGGCTCCTTTTGCGACTTTCGCATAAGTTGAAAAATAATCACCACTAGTTATACCACCGGCTGTATTTACAATAACTGCTTCTAGATTATTATTCGTTGATCTGGGAAATACGGCCCTCATAGAACCTTCCTGACGAAGGTCTGAAAGCTTAGTATTGCCTAATGCATCAGTTGCAACAGATAAACTTACATTACCAAATGCGCGCTGAAGTTTTACGCTTGATGAAATTGAAGACTGAAGTGACAAAGTAAAAACTCCCAGTGATTTTTTACATAGAGAATTTGCAACCATCAAGAAAAGCATCAAATTCAAAAAAAGAAAATATAAATCAAAACAGTAATGCACAAAATATTACGCTTTTGCTTAAAAATTAATCATAATTAAAACAAACTTTGATTTATCAAATATTCAAACACAACAAATAAATTTTATAAATTTCAATAATGAAAAGCCATATACTCCTTATTAAGAATATATTGACTAATTTATAATTTGATAATTAATTAATCATAAATTTTTTTGTAAAAGGCCGATAAAATGATCTTAAGTCAAAATCAAAAAAAACAATTTTGGTCAGATGGGTTTTTGTTAGTAGAAAACGCCATAAACGATAGGCAACTTGAAAATTTAAAAAAAACTTTTTTAGATTGGGTCAATGAAAGTCGAAACTATAAAACTGACTATGGAGAAACCATGGATGGTCGGCCACGATTTGACTTACAACCTGGTCATTCTTCTGATGTACCTGGGCTGCGTCGAATTCAGTCACCTGAAGAAATCTCCGAGGTATTCGCAGATGTTATGAGAAATGGACGATCTGTTGATATGTGTGCTGAGCTAATTGGCCAAGGAATTAGATTTCATCATGGCAAGGTGAACTCAAAATTACCTGGTACTGCTACTAAAGTAAATTTTCATCAAGATTTCCCCTTTGAACCAATGACAAATGATGACATGATTACATGCTTACTTTTCATAGATGACGTAACCTTAGAGAATGGTCCTCTTGAGGTAGTACCCGGCACACACAAAGGGCCTCTTTATTCACACTGGCATAATGGAATTTTTACTGGATCAGTGTCAGACGAAATATTGGCTGAACATGAAGATAAGATTATAAGATGTACTGGCAAAGCAGGATCTGTTTGCCTGATGCACGCAAGTTTATTACATGGATCAGCACCAAACTTATCAAATAAATCTCGTACATTATATATTTCAACTTATTATGCTGAAGATGCAATTGAACTAAGTCCAAATCATTTACCAAGCACGCTTACTCATGAATTAGTTCGAGGAGAAGCATCAGGCCGCGTTAGATGTTCTT
>JAHEGS010000012.1:11320-61564 GCA_024645005.1 Bacteroidota bacterium | reverse complement strand
TAACATTGAGTTAATGTAACTCTCAAAATATCAGCATTTTAGAGGTTTTTTACAGTTAAGTATATTCTCAAAAAAAAAATAAAAAATAGAATCTGATCAAAAAAAAAACTTAAAGTAAAAAATACTATAAGTTAAAATTTGGATTATTTTTGAATTTTAAATATCTAAAACCAATCAAAAACAAAGAGTGAATACGCCCAGTCATTTTTTCCTTTCAGAGAACAACATACCGTTTAAGGATTACCTTAAATTTGGGTTGTCAGTTGATTGTGTTGTGTTCGGATACAACGAGGGTAAAGTTCAGGTATTATTGATTGAAAGAAACGCTGAACCATTTAAAGGAAGTTGGGCATTGCCAGGTGAGCTTGTGCCTTTGGATGCAAATCTAGAAGATTCAGCTAATGATGTTTTACGAAATCTGACGGGCTTAAGCAACATTTTTATGGAGCAGTTCTTCACTTTTGGAAGTGTGGACCGTCATCCTGCAGGACGCGTAGCTACTGTTGGGTATTACTCACTAGTTGGCAGTAGTAATTATAGACCTATTGCATCTTCATGGGCTAAATCTATCAAATGGTTTGATATAGATAATTTACCTGCTTTAGCGTTTGATCATAAACGGATTCTTTACAAGGGAATTAATACCTTAAAAAGAAGAGTAAGGTACCGACCAGTAGGTTTTGAACTTTTGTCCAAGAAATTTACCTTATCTGAATTGCAAGATTTGTATGAAGCACTTTTGGATTCAAAATTTGATAAACCTAACTTTAGAAAAAAGATATTGAGCATGGATCTCCTTATACAGCTAGATGAATTGCAGGAGAATGTATCTCATCGTCCAGCAAAACTTTTCAAATTCGATGAAAGCAGATACAGGCTACTCCGTGAGGATGGTTTTGTATTTGATATTTAATAAAATCAAAAACTAAAACTAAATACAATGCAAATAATATCATTTATTACATTCACACTTTTCGTTGCCATTGTTTCATATTACAAGAGTAGGAGAACTGATGAGAATACATCTGATGGATATTTCTTGGGTGGAAGAAGTCTTACAGGTGTTGTCATTGCTGGATCTTTACTACTTACCAATTTGTCAACAGAACAAATCGTAGGTTTAAATGGAGCAGCTTTTAAAGAAGGTGTTTTAGTTATGGCATGGGAGACCTTGGCTGCTATCGCAATGGTAGTTACTGCATTTTTTTTATTGCCACGTTATTTGAAGGGGGGGATTACAACTGTTCCTCAATTTCTTGAACGTCGTTACGATAAAATGACTAGGACAATAGCCTCTGGACTTTTCTTGACAGGATATGCTGTTACTCTTCTTCCAATTGTTTTATACTCTGGGGCATTAGCTATAAACTCCATGTTTGACGTGCCAAGTCTTTTGGGAATAAGTAAAAATAGTGCGTTATGGTTAACAGTATGGTCTATTGGTATCATTGGTTCTATCTATGCAATTTTTGGTGGATTAAAAGCAGTAGCTGTGTCGGATACTATAAATGCAGTGGGTTTACTTATTGGTGGATTAATGATTCCAGTATTTGGTTTACTTGCAATTGGTGATGGTAGTATTGTTGATGGTGCTTCTGTTTTGTTAGAAAGTCATCCTGAAAAGTTTAACTCAATTGGTACTTCTGAATCATCGATTCCGTTTGGGACTATTTTCACAGGAATGATGTTAGTTCAACTTTTTTATTGGGGTACAAACCAAGCGATTATTCAGCGTGCATTGGGTGCCCAAAATTTGAAAGAGGGGCAAAAAGGACTTCTTTTTGCGGCAGTATTAAAAATATTAGGACCGCTAATTGTTGTTTTGCCAGGTATTATAGCTTTTCACATGTTTGGTGATTCACTAACTAATCCAGATGAAGCATATCCATTGTTGGTTAAAAATGTTCTTCCAGTTGTATTAGTCGGTTTTTTCGCCGCTGTTTTGTTTGGAGCTATTTTAAGTTCCTTTAACTCAGCTTTAAATAGTTCTGTAACATTATTTGGCTTGGGTATCTATAAAGAATATGTCAATCAGGATGCAGATGAACAAACTATTGTAAAAGCGGGACAGAAATTTGGATCAGTCTTGGCTGTGGTTTCTATGTGTATTGCACCCCTATTAATTTATGCTTCAGATGGTTTATTTGCTTATCTACAAGAAGTTAATGGGATTTATAGTATTCCGATTCTTACCATCATTGTAGTGGGGTATATGACCAAAAATGTTCCAGCAGTAGCTGCAAAAATTGGTATTATTTCAGGATCAGTTTTATACATAATCAGTCAGTTTATCGTTAAGCCATACGTTGTTGGTGCAGATAGTTACCCGCACTTTTTACATGTGATGGCTATTTTATTCGTATTAAATGTAATTATCATGCTTGTCATTGGTAAACTATATCCACGTGAGGAAGAGTATAACCAAAAATATACTGAGCAAGTTGATATTCAACCATGGAAATATGCGTTAGTAACGGGTATTGCCATCTGTGTTATTGTAATCTCAAGTTTTATATACTTTTCATAATCAAAATACATACTTTAATGAAATCATTTTCAAATTATTTATACCTTTTTATTGTAGTCACAGTTTTAGTGGCATGTAATCAGTCTAAAAATCAGAAAGAAACTTCTGTAGATATTGATCAGATATTAAGTGAAATGTCTGTCAAGGAAAAAGTTGGCCAGATGACACAATTGAATCTAGATGTAATCTCAGTAGGTGAGGTGTTTGATTTAGAAGAACCCCATAAATTGGATTCTGCTAAGCTTCGAAAAGCGATTGTCGAGTATGGAATTGGGAGTATATTAAATGTTGGGGGTCATGCTTACACTTTAGAACACTGGAATGAAATCATAAGTACTGTGCAAAATATTGCAACAACGGAAACCAACCATGGAGTACCTATAATTTATGGTATAGATGCTATTCATGGAGCAAATTACCTATTGGGAGGAACATTATTTCCCCAGCCATTAGCACAAGCAGCAACTTTTAACCCTGATATGGCAAGAAAAGCCGCTGCTATGACAGCATATGAAACTCGTGCATCAGGAATTCCATGGAATTTTTCTCCTGTTTTAGACGTGGCTCGTCAACCCCTTTGGAGTAGAGTTTTCGAAACCTACGGTGAAGATGTTTATCTCTGTAAAAGAATGGGTGTTGCCACTATTGAGGGATATCAAGGCGATGATGCTTCAGACCCATATCGAGTAGCTAGTTGTATGAAACATTTCTTGGGTTACAGCTGGTCATTTACGGGTAAGGATAGAACAACAGCATATATTCCTGAAACTCAATTGAGGGAGTATTTTTTACCCACTTTTGAAGCTGCAGTTGATGCAGGTTCATTGAGTGTAATGATTAACTCAGGTGATGTGAATGGAATACCCGTTCATGCTGATAAACGTATTTTGACCGACTTGTTGCGAACAGAACTTGAGTTTGATGGAGTTGCAGTAACGGACTGGGAGGACATCATTAAACTTCATCAATTTCACAAGATTGCTCCAACTTTAAAAGATGCAGTTAAAATGGCGATTAATGCAGGAATTGATATGAGTATGGTTCCTAATGATTACGAATTTTCTGACTTATTATTGGAACTAGTTAATGAAGGTGAAGTTCCTATGTCAAGGATTGATGAGTCAGTTCGAAGAATTTTAGTGATGAAACAACGTTTAGGTTTATTTGAAGACCCTTTTACTCCAGATAATTATGAATACCCTCTAGTGGCTTCAGATAGTTTTATAAACCACAGTTATCAAATTGCAGGTGAAGCGATTACATTATTAAAAAATGTTAATGGAACTCTACCGATTTCTCAAGACAAGAAAGTTTTTGTAACTGGGCCAATGGCTAATTCTCTGACCATGATTAATGGTTCATGGGGTAGAACATGGCAAGGAACAGATGATCAGTGGGATGATACAAGTAAACATACTATATTAGATGCAATACAAGCAAATTTTGCTGAAGTATCTTTTGAACAAGGTTGTGAGATTAATAAACTAACTCAAGATAAAAAAGCTTACAACAAAGCAAGAAACTCAGATGTTATTATTGCCTGCATGGGTGAGTATCCCTCTACTGAAAAGCCAGGAGATATTCATTCTCTAAATCTTGAGGAGGCCCAGATAGAATATGTTAAAGGATTAGCAAAATTAGGAAAGCCAATTGTATTAGTTTTAGTTGAAAATAGAGCTCGAGTTATTCGTGAAATTGAACCTCTGTGTGAATCTATAGTTTTAGCTTATCAGCCTTCAGAAAATGGTTCGGATGCTTTAGCTGATGTAATATCTGGGGAAATTAATCCAAGTGGTAAATTACCAGTTACATATCCTAAATATACAAATTCTTTGATATTGTATGACCATAAGTATACCGATCAACTAAATGTAGATTTTGGATTAGGGGCTTTTGAGCCACAGTTTGAGTTTGGTCATGGTTTGAGTTACACTAATTTTGAGTATTCAAATCTAAAGGTAAACAAAACGGATGACAACGAATCAATTAGTATTTCTGTAAACGTTACAAATAAAGGTAATCGTGATGGTAAGGAGTCTGTCCTAGTTTTTGTATCAGATCTATATGCAAGCATAACTCCGTCCGTAAAGAGACTTAGAGCATTTGACAAACAGATGATAAATGCAGGCGAGACTCTAGTATTTGAGTTCGTTATTGATACAGATGAGCTTGCTTTTGTTAGTAGTGATAATCAGTGGGTTACCGAACCAGGTGACTATACGATAAGTATCGGAGGATTAACAGAAAATATTACCCTATAGGGTTTTCTCTTTACTTTTCTTGAAACACACGAATGTAATCTACATGCATTTTCTGTGGGAATTTGGAAGTTGCATCAGGGTATCCTGGCCAATTACCTCCAACTGCAACATTGAAAATAGCAAAGAATTTTTCGTGAAATGCGGATAAACCTGAAATATCAACAGTTGAAAATAGAATGTCATCACGATACCAACGGATATATTTATCGTCCCAAATAATTGAGAATACATGAAATTCTTCGGAGAAATCTCCACTGGAAAGGGTATGTCCATTTCCATATTCTGCATGATTCCCATTGTGCTCCCAATGTAAAGTTCCATGCACTACGCGATCAGAATTTCCTGGTTTTGTACCACCGACAAGTTCCATGATATCAATTTCGCCACATGCAGGCCAAGATACAGATGTTATATTATCACCTAGCAACCATAAAGCTGGCCATAATCCTTGACCTTTTGGAAGAGCTGCACGAATATCTATTCTTCCATATTTAAATGACCGTTTGTTTTGTGTAGTAATACGTGAGGAGGTGTAATTACTTGTGTTATAAATTTGTTGTCGTGCTGTTATGGTCAGGAAGCCATCTTTAACTGAAGTGTTCTCTTTCAAATAATACTGAGATTCATTATTACCCCAACCATTATTACCAGTTCCTATTTCAAAATTCCAATCACTTTCATTTAGTTTATCTCCATCAAACTCGTCACTCCAAACAAGATTGTAGCCATCGTATGTCTCTGGTGTGGAATATCCATGAAGCGGGATACCATTTTGGTCTGTCTTTGATTCCATATCAATTAGAACGGTATCTATTTTTTGAATGTATTCATTGGGTGTAACATGTGCTCTAGTACGAATAGTGTATGTGCCGGGATTACTATAAGTGTGACTTGCTTTACCTTCTACATTTTCCACTTTCTCAGTCTCTTCACCATCTTCAAAATATATAGTGAAGTAGTTTTCGTCGTATGCTGTAGCAGTCACATTTACTAACCCTTCTTCTGATACAGATTGGGTAATCACAGTTTGTAGATTAGTAGGAAGAACTACTTTTTCAACTGGTTTATCATCGCATGAAGTCAATGTTAAAAATATAATTAAGTAGGCTAAAATCTGTTTGTTCATATGGTTTTGTGACAGGTGTGTATAACGTAAATTTAGTGGTGTTTATTGTGATTATTCAACTGGGACAAGTCTAAAATACCACGCAAGTGGGTTGTGAGCATCGGCAACTCTTAGCGAAAGTTCATTTTCAGTTAACTTGAGTATTTTAAATGTTCGTGTACCGCAGTAAAAACCAATAAATGATTTTCCAGAAACAGTAAGTGTTGTATCCTCTTCATTTTCTTTAATGGTCCATTGCTCGCCTAGTTGATCTTCAAAGAATGCAGTAAAATCTCCTTGATTTTCGTATCCTCCTGAGAAATCAGCTTCTGCACCAGGACTACCGTCATCATTTAGATTGACATATACGTTACCATTTGTAATTTGATCAAATTTAAATCCACTTAAAGTAAAAACGTATTGATCGTCATACATTCCTACACCTTTTTTTATCAATGGATCAGCAGAGAAATATTCAGGTACATCACCTTGACTAGAACTAGGATTTGGTCCTACACCGAAATGTCCTGCTTCAGTTGAATCCATAACCCAAGTTTTTGAACCAGGTCCGTCTATACCACCAGTAAGCAATGTAAATAATGGGCTACTTAATAATGATAAGTCATCTTCTGCAATCGTTATTTCTTGAGATGAGCTTGCACTACCTCCAGAATTTAGTACAGTTAGTGTAACTGTGTAAGTACCTTTATTTGGATATGAGGCAGTTGCATTAGTTCCCTCTCCTTTAGTCCCATTGCCAAAGTCCCATTTTGCATTGAGGTTTGGATTACTTGCAGTGAAGTTTATGATATTGGCATTATCTGTAGATGGTTCGAATGTGAATGCTGCGTCAGCCTCTCTTGGACCTTCTCCAAGAGTAAATGTTTCTTCCTCACAGTTTGATAACCCAAGAACAACAGTTAACGATAATATAAATATTGATATTTTCTTCATGTGTAAATGTCTTTTTAGTAGTTGTTATTTTGTGACCAATTTCCTCCTGCTAAATCGATTTCAACTTGAGGAATTGGGAATAATTCGTGTTTACCGGGTACAAATCCATTGATTTCATCTGCAGCTTTAGCTGTTCTGACAAGATCGAAAAATCGGTGGCCTTCTCCTGAAAGTTCTAGTCTTCTTTCAGCCCAAATAGCTTCAGTTAGGGCATTACCTGATGAGTTGACTGGAGACATATTTACTCGATTCCTCACTTGGTTAAGATATCCTTGAGCTTTTGAATCGTCTGGAGTTGTTGATCTATTATGGGCTTCAGCAGCCATTAGAAGTACATCAGCATATCGGATTACAAGGTAATTTACAGGGCTAGTCAAATCGTTGTCAGGCAAGCCTATTTCTCCTTGCCTTTTGATGTATTTGTTGTTGTAATATCCTGTGTGACCTCCACCTCCAATAGCATAGGTGATTTCAGACGAGTTAGGTTGCTTTGCGATAAACGCATCAATATCTAAGACTGTAGCATCTCTGCGAATGTCAGTTGCATCAAAGGCATCATATAAATCTTGAGTTGGAAGATTATAGCTATTACCATCACCATAAACTGGACCATTATATTGGCGTATTCCCTGAAAACCAGGAGCAGCATTTCCTTCTAAGCATATGAGACATCCATATCCACCACCTTCTGCTCCAGAATATTGAACATCAAAAACAGCTTCTGAATGTCCTTCATTATTTACTTTGAATAAATCGGTGTAATCACTAATTAATGCATATCTATTTTGGTTGATTACTTCATCAAAAGTTGAGGCAGCTTGATCAAATTTATCTTGATACAAGTATGCTTTCCCTAATAGACTCAAACATGCTCCCTTTGTAATTCTTCCTTTTGTAGGGTCATTCCAATCCAAAATGGAAGCTGCAAAACTGAGATCTTGTTCGATTTGTGCAAAAACTTCACTTCTTGGAGTTCTATCAACTTTAGTTACTTCATCAGCACCTAATCTTTTATCAATAACCAAGGGAACATCTCCAAAGTATTTAACCAATTCAAAATAGTAGTAAGCTCTTAAAAATGTAGCTTCTGCAATAATCTTATCCTTTCCTTCAAAATCGATTTTATCCTTGTTTTCAAGCAAGTAGTTTGCTCGAGTAACTCCAGCATAATTCCATCGAAATATACTTCTAAGTTCATTATTTACCGCATCGTGACTCATGGCTTCAATTTCATGAAGTCCTTCCGTATCATTCACACTTTCACCACCTGCAATGGAGTTGTCAGAAGCAATTTCTCCAACCCAAACAGTCATAAATGAAGATTGAAGTAAATCATATGCTCCAGTTAATGCTCTTTGATAATCATTGGGAGTCTCAAAGAAATTTTCTGCATCTTGTGTGTACAGAGGATCAATATCTAAAAATTTCTTACAGCTAAACATCGAAGGTAAAATGAGAAGCATAAAGATGATTGTTGTTATTTTTTTTGTCATGGGTGTCAATTTTAAAATTTAAGGGAAATACCTGCCATAATTGTTCTTGCTTGAGGGTAGAAGCCATAATCTATACCTGATGCTAATGGGCCACCAGCAGATCCAATATCTGGATCATAACCTCTATATCGAGTTAAAGTCAACAAGTTATTTGCTGCAACGTAAATTCGAGTTGAATTGATATTTACCCGTTGAGTAAGTTTTGGGTTGAATGTATATCCAACTTGAAGGTTCTTCAGTCTCAAAAATGATCCGTCCTCCACAAAATAGTCTGAGAAAATAGTATTTCTGTTTAATTCGGTTGTTAGTCTAGGATTTACATTAGTTGTGTTTTCTCCAGTCCAACGATCTATGTTGTAGTTGAGTTGGTTAGCAAAAGGCTGTTGACGTTCATAGTTACGAACAATATCTTGTCCTAGAGCAGCAAAGAAATTTCCGGATAAATCAAATCCTTCGTAGCTGATATTTATATTATATCCGATGGTTACTTTAGGAATTGGAGTGCCAATCATTGTCTTATCAGAATCGTCATTAAAGTTGATTTTTCCATCACCATCTTGATCAACAAATCTTAAATCTCCTGGAACAGCCCCTTCCTGTGTTACGGGTGAATTGTCGATTTCTTCTTGGGTTTGGAATATTCCATCAGTTTCATAACCGATAAAATATCCGATTGGAAATCCTCGCTCAAAACGTGTGGCAATGTTACCGCCAACTCCAAATGATGCACCAGGGAGGAAGTCAATACCGGTTGGGATTTTGACTACTTCATTTTTAATAAATGTTGCATTGATATTTGTACTTAGGTTGAACTTTTTACCTGGTTTCATAGCATATCCCAGCTCAATTTCTAATCCCTTGTTAGATACATCTCCAGCATTAATAATTGGAGGGTAGCTACCTGCTCCTGCCGTTCCAAGTACACCTGATACGTCAGGTTGAAACAATAAATCTTTTGTGTTTTTGATAAAGTAATTAAGTGTCAAATCAAATGTGTGAAGAATTTTTAAATCTGCACCAACGTTGAACTGGCGGGTAGTTTCCCATTTTAAGTCAGGGTTGGCAGCTCTACCAATAGCAGCACCTGTTGTGATGATGTCATCAAATACATATACACCCTCACCATTAAGTAGACCTCGATATGCAAAGTTGGCAATCTGGTCATTTCCACTGACTCCATAACTTAATCGGAGTTTGAAGAACTTAATTCGGTCTATATTATAAAAATCTTCTTCTGATAATAACCATGAACCAGAGACCGTAGGAAAGAAACCAAATCGATTGTTGGGTCCAAATTTTGAAGATCCATCTCGTCTTACGATTAGTGAACCGTTGTATTTTGTGCCATATTTATATTGTGCTCGAACGAATGCCGATACTAATCGTTCTTGAAATTGAAACGAGTTTGTATTATTAAGAAAACCACCTGGTGCAAGATTTGCTGAAATGTCTGCGTAATCCACAGAATTATTTGGAATATTATAAGCAGTTCCTCCAAGTCCTTTTCCGTTTCTACTGAATATAGATACACCTGCAGTTGTTTTTAGGGTATGAATTTCATTAAATTTCGTATCGTGGTTTATAAAACTCTCAAAGTTAACATCACTATATGTTGACCTACCCTCGTAGACACTAGCACCACGTTCAATGGTACTTCCAGGTGCAATCTCAACTAATGTTGGATCTAAATCAGCATTGATTGCTGTATTTTGAGCTTTCCCAGGTCCATACCATACAAGAGGGGAGAATATCTTATTATCAACTACAGCGTAGTTGTAATTGAATCTATTAGTAAAAGTTAGGTTATCTGT
Organism: Bacteroidota bacterium; assembly: GCA_024645005.1. Classification (GTDB taxonomy): domain Bacteria; phylum Bacteroidota; class Bacteroidia; order NS11-12g; family UBA9320; genus UBA9320. Next base: position 51,413 of record JAHEGS010000012.1, on the reverse strand, counting down.
GATGTCAAAGGCGATCTCTTCTTTTCCTACTAATTTATCTACCCAAGAAGTATTATAGGTGTTTTGCATTTGGGCAATGGGGTTGATAATATCACTTACTTCTTCTAAATAAGTAAATTCTCCATTTCCGTCTTTGATAGGATCTGTTGGGAAGGCATTAATTGTGTTGTAAAGAACTGAACCTATTCCATTTTCAGGTAGAGCTTGTCGTTCTTCATTGGTGTATAAAAATACACTTGAAAGTCTAAGCCTATCACTCATCTCTGTATTTAAGTTTACACGACCATTAAAACGAGTAAAGTTTGACTTATCTAGACCAACAATTCCATCTTGAGAAAAATAACTTCCACCAATAGAGTAAGTTGTTTTTTCAGTTCCACCAGTGACTGTTACGTTATAGTTCTGGACTTGGGCATCCTGAAAAACAGCATCTTGCCAATCTGTACCTTCACCAAGGTTTGTATTAGCAAAGGGAAGAGGATTATTACCATTTGCAAACATCTCGTTCTTTAGAACAGCATATTCTCTTGCATTTAGAACATTTAATTTTTTTGTGGCTTGTTGAACACCTGTGTATGCACTCAGTTCAATTTTGGGCTTGACATTTCTTCTTCCTTTTTTCGTTTCTATTAAGATAACACCATTGGCTGCCCTTACACCATAGATTCCTGCGGTTGCATCTTTTAATACATTGACTGATTCAATATCGTTGGGGTTAAGAGCGTTTAATCCTTCAGAATCATAGACAACACCATCTACAAGAATTAATGGATCGTTATCGCCAAATGTAGAAAGACCACGAATTCGAATACTCGATGAACCTCCTGGTGATCCTGAATTAGTATTGATATTTACCCCAGATACTTGACCTTGCAGTGCTTGGTCTATTCTTGGAATATTTAAACGTTGCAGATCTTCTCCAATTACATTAGCACTGGCTCCAGTAAATTCTTTTTTTGTAGCAGTACCGTATCCCACAACCATGACTTGACCTAGACCAAGAGATGCATCAGATAGCATAATATTAATTGTTTTGCGACCTTTAACTTTAATTGTTTTGGTTTTGTAACCCGAATAAGAGGCTACCAAGGTAGCATTTGTAAGGTCAACATTCGCAATTCTGTAATTTCCATTCTCATCGGTGATGCTTCCTGAATTGGTCCCTTTAACAACGATTGCTGCACCCATGATTCTCTGACCCAAACTGTCAGATACAACTCCTGATACACTTCCAGTTTGCCCAAAAGAAAATAGAGATAAAGAGGTTGCTATTATTAGATTTAAACTTCTGTTTAACATAAAAAATTTTAGTTACAGTGGCGAATATATAAATAACTTATAGTAAAAAAAACTATAAGCAATGTTACTTTTTAATTTGTCTAACGTTTATGCGTTAAATTAATCAATAAATTCAGCAAAAAATAAATGACAATTTACATTTGTCATGTAATAGGCTAGTGATTGTAATTTCATACTTGTGTAATATTGTAAGTAACGTAGTTATTTACAATATTAGATGAGAGCGTTAGCTAATTCCTGCTCGTTCTACTTCTTTGTTAATCTTAATCAACATTCCTTGCAGAGCTTTCCCAGGACCAACTTCGGTAAATTTAGTAGCACCTGTAGCTATCATATTTTCAACAGATTGAGTCCATTTTACAGGAGCAGTTAATTGAGCAATTAAATTTTCTTTAATTCGTTGAATATCTGTCTCAGCTTTTGTGCTCACGTTTTGATAGATTGGACAAGTGGGGGTGTTAAAAACAGTAGCTTCGATAGCTTCAGCTAATTCTTCTCTTGCAGGTTCCATGAGTGGTGAGTGAAAAGCTCCACCAACAGGGAGTTTTAACGCTCTTCGTGCACCTTTTTCTGTGAGCATTTTACATGCCTTATCGATGCCAGAGTTACTTCCAGATATCACTAGTTGTCCAGGGCAATTATAGTTTGCTGCAACAACAATTTCATCGATACTGTTACAAACTTCTTCAATTATGGAATCCTCCAAACCAATGATTGCAGCCATCGTACTTGGATTTATTTCACATGCTTTTTGCATTGCTTGTGCTCTTACAGCAACAAGCTTGAGGCCATCCTCAAAGTTTAATGTCTCATTAGCTACAAGAGCGGATAATTCACCCAAGCTGTGACCAGCAACCATATCGGGTTTGAAATGGGGTAGTGTTTTGGCTAAAATAACGGAATGAAGAAATACGGAAGGCTGAGTAATTTTGGTTTGTTTTAAACCCTCGGCTGTTCCTTCAAACATTTCCTTTGTAATTTCAAATCCCAATATTTCATTGGCTTTGTCAAAAAGAATTTTGGCATCGTTATTAGAATTGTATAGTTCTTGCCCCATTCCAACAAACTGGGCTCCTTGTCCAGGAAAAATAAATGCGTTCATACTATTTTTTTATGGTTTGATCTCTTCCGGGTCCTACGGATATGATACTTATTGGGGTGTTTATCTGCTGCTCAATCGCTTGAATATAGTCTTTAAATGTTTGAGGTAGAGCAGTATGGTTTTTAATCTGAGTGATATCCTCGTGCCAGCCAGGATGAGATTCGTATTGTGATTTGAAATTATCAACATTCAAATCAAATGGAACTTCATTGGTCTCCATTAGGTCACCTTTATAACTAGTCCCAACTAGTACTTCATCAAAACCGCTTAAGCAGTCAGCCTTCATCATACAAAGTTCGTCGACACCACTAAGCATAATGGCATATTTTAAGGCGACTAAATCTAACCATCCAGTTCTTCTTGGTCTGCCAGTAGTTGCTCCATATTCATTGCCAACATCACGAATTCGCTGACCAATTTCGTTGTCAAGCTCAGAAGGGAATGGTCCTCCACCAACACGAGTACAGTAGGCTTTAAAAATACCAATTACCTTGTTAATATGTTTAGGTGCTATCCCAAGTCCTGTAGATACGCCACCAACGGTTGTATTGCTTGAAGTAACAAATGGATATGATCCAAAATCAATATCAAGCATGCTACCCTGTGCACCTTCGGCAAGAATTTTGTCATTATTAGCGATGTGTTTATTGATGAGGTATTCGCTATTTACAAATTTAAATTTACGGAGTCTGTCAACGGCCGTGAAAAATTCTTCTTCCATACTTTCTAAGTCAAAGTCTGTAAATCCAAATTGTTCAACCAGTTGGAGAGATCTCATTTTCTTTTCATGGTAATTTTGTTCGAAGTTGGGAGCAAATATTTCACCAATTCGTAATCCACCACGACCAATCTTTTCGCGGTAGGTTGGCCCAATACCACGCAATGTACTTCCTATTTTTTTATCACCTTTACTCCATTCACTTGCAGCATCCAAGATTTTGTGAGTTGGCATAATGATGTGGGCTTTATATGAAATTCTTAAGTTTTTCATAACATCAGCACCAGCAGCAACTGTACGATCTATTTCTGCCATGAATAATACTGGGTCTATTACAACGCCATTGCCAATAATGTTTACACAGTTATCATGGAATATTCCTGAGGGAATGGTGTTTAGAACATGCTTCATCCCATTGAATTCAAGTGAATGACCCGCATTTGGACCACCTTGAAATCGTGCGACTACGTTATATCTTGGTGTTAGGTAGTCTGCAATTTTACCTTTTCCTTCATCTCCCCACTGGAGTCCTAATAATACGTCTACCATTTATTTTATATCTACAACTTTTACTTGATTGTCACAGTTTATACATAGTCCATGTTTGTCCACTTTTGGATCTCCGTATAGATTCAGTGAGTGTCTAGAAACTTCAAAATTGAGTAACTCAGCCATTTTAGTAGTTATTTGCTGAATACGAGGGTCACAAAATTCCATCACTTTACTACATGTATTACAAATGATGTGATCGTGTTGTTTGTATCCATAAGCTTGTTCAAACTGGGCCATATTTTGTCCAAATTGGTGTTTGATTACTAGACTACATTCTTGTAAAAGATCAAGTGTATTATATACTGTAGCTCTGCTTACATGATAATTTCTATTTTTCATTTGGACGTATAGCGTATCTACATCAAAATGTTTTTTATTGCTATAAATTTCATCAAGAATTGCATAACGTTCAGGGGTTCTACGCTGCCCTTTTTTCTCTAAATAGGCTGTAAAGAGTTGTTTTACATCCTCTTTTATGGTTTCTAAATCTTCCATTTCTCTAGTTAGTATCGTGTTCTAAGGCTACTCTGTTTACTTTTATATATTGGTCTATACCACTTAACTCACTCATAAGTTGTTCCAAGTGATGTTTGTCAGACACATTTAATTTTAATTTACCAACAAATGTCCCATCCAATGATTCAAAACTGATGGATTTCATGTTTACTTTCAACTGTTTGGAAATAATGTCAGTAACTTTACTTACGAGACCTAATGAATCAATTCCAGTAATTTCAATGGTTGCTTCAAAATATTCAGTAGAGATTGCTTGATCAGCCCATCGAGCTTTAATGATGCGATATCCATATTTTGACATCAGGTTTTGAGCATTTTTGCAATTGGTCTGATGTATTTTTACCTCTCCACCTACCGTTATAAATCCAACAACTTGATCGCCAGGTATTGGGTTGCAACAAGCAGCTAATACATAATCAAAATTAATGGATGCATCGCCAATAATGAGTTCTTTAGAGGGATTTGTTTTTTCAGTTTTAGTTTCTCGACGATCTGTTCCAGGTTTATGTACCGATTTTGTTTCGATTAAAATATCGTGGAGTTTTATTTTTTCCTTATCAAGTGTTCCAGAACCAATTTTATAATTTAATTCAAGTTCGTCATCTACATCAAAAAACCTTACTAGCTTATTTAAGTTTTGTGTAGTGTATTCAAAACCAGAATTTTTCATTTTTCGAGAAAGGGATTCTTTACCAATTGAGGCAACTGCTCTTTTCTCGTCTTTAAGGCTTTGTTTGATTTTGTTTTTTGCCTTGGATGTTTTTACAAAACTTAACCAGTCTTTATTGGGTTTCTGTTTTGCAGATGTGAGTATTTCAACTTGATCACCATTCTGAATTTCATAACTTAAGGGCACCAATTTTCCATTGACTTTAGCACCTAGACATTTTGCTCCAACTTCGGTGTGAATATCAAATGCAAAATCAAGAGAGGTAGAACCTTTAGGAAGTTTTTTGAGGAGCCCCTTAGGTGTAAATGCAAAAACTTCTTTAGCATATAAATTCATTTTGAATTCATCCAAAAAATCGAGTGCATTACTTTCTTGATTTTCGATGATTTCTCTAATTTGCTTTAACCAATTATCTAGACTATTACTTGATTCCTGAGTGTTTTTGTGTTGTTTATATTTCCAGTGAGCAGCATATCCTTTCTCAGCAATAGCATCCATTCTTTTGCTTCGAATTTGGACTTCAACCCATTGTCCTTTTGGTCCCATAACAGTTGTGTGTAAACTCTCATAACCATTACTTTTGGGTATGCTAATCCAATCTCTTAATCGTTCAGGGTTGGGTTTAAAAATACCTGTAATAATTGAGTAAACATTCCAGCAATCCATTTTTTCATCTTCTGGTTCACTATCTAAAATGACTCGAATAGCAAATAAGTCGTAAACATCCTCAAACTCCAATTTTTTTGAGATCATTTTGGAATAGATACTGTATATGGATTTCGGTCTTCCTTTTATTTCATAATTTACGCCAAGCTCTTCTAATTCAACTTTTATGGGTTTTATGAATGATCGTATGTACCTGTTTCTTTGCTCTTTAGTAGCATTCAATTGATGCTTTAAGTCCTGATAAAGAGCAGGTTGAGTGTATTTTAATGATAAGTCTTCTAGTTCAGTTTTAATGGCATATAGACCAAGTCGGTGTGCTAATGGTGCATATATAAAGTTAGTTTCAGATGCTATTTTGAGTTGACCCTTATCACTCATGTGCTCTAGTGTTCTCATATTGTGTAGTCGATCACACAATTTAATGAGAATTACACGAACATCATTTGCCATGGTCAAAAGCATTTTTCTGAAATTTTCAGCTTGCGGAGAATGTGTATCGTAAACACCTGATATTTTGGTTAGACCATCAATGATATTTGCTTCTTTATCACCAAATTCCTCTCGGATATCATCTAAAGTTACATCTGTATCTTCAACTACATCGTGTAAAAGAGCACATACAATGGATGTAGTGCCAAGTCCTATTTCCTCAGCTGCAATTCTGGCTACAGCTATTGGATGATAGATGTATGGTTCGCCAGATTTTCTTCGCATTTGACTATGAGATTCCATGGCCATTTCAAATGCTTTTCGAATAATTATTACATCACCCTTTTCTCTTGACCACTTAGATACTCTCAGTAGCTGACGATACTTATTTACAATTTCTTTATTTTCAGATAAATTTTCGTTTTTCACGGTTCAATAATCTAATGCGAAGTTATGATAAGTATGTTGTCTTTCTTTTTCATTAGATCAAATTTTTTTATCGTTCACTGACAAAAAAAGGAAGTAACATGTTACTTCCTTTTTTAGATAATTTATTGACCCATTTCACTTAGCGAATAAGAGTAATGGTGCCAGTATAGTTGTACACTTCATCATTGAGAGCAGTAACATTGAGTTGGTAAGCATACACATCTTGTTGAGCAGGCTCACCTTTGTATGTACCATCCCATTTTTCATTGACATCATTGGTGATGAACATGATTTCACCCCAACGGTTAAAGATGATTAGTTCCATAGCTTTTTCACCACTGATGGTTGCCTTGAAGCCTTCGTTTCGGTCCGGACCGGAAGTATTCGGTGTAAACGCATTGGGTATAAATACAATCAAATCAGGTCCAATAACTACACATGAGTTAAACTCATCCGAGCACCCTTTGTTGGTTGTCACCTTAAGGTTTACACAGTATTGAGCAGTGTCAGTAGGGTAGTAGTGCGATGGGTTTTCTTCCGATGAAACATCATCTGTCGTATTTGGATCACCGAAGTCCCACTCGAATTGATTAATGACACTACCATTGACAGGATCAACGGTACTGGTATTAGTAAATATGAAACGAGGAAGAGCTGCCGTGGTGTAATTATTTGGGTTAGGCACAAAACTAGCCACCGGAATAGGATTGATAAGTACCGAACTAGTGATGGTGGTATCACATCCCTTATCCGAGGTAATAAGTACCGATATATTGGCTTGACCATCATCTGTATAGGTGACGGTATTATTAGCATCAGTAGAAGTATTTCCATCTCCAAGATTCCACGAGTAGGTAGATGTAGCAGGATCAACTTGGTTGTTAACAACCACACCTAGATCAGTAGTTACGGGGTTACAACCTTCGGGGTTGCTATTGGTAATAACTGCATCAGGGATGGGGTTGATGATAATTTCAAACGAACCGTTGACATCTGAGCAAGAGGCAAGACCACCGGCGTTAGCACCAATTCTAAAGGTATCTGATTTTTGATTTTGCAGAGTAAGGGTAATGGTACCTTCACCTAAAGTATTATTAATAGCACCTGCATTGATACGATCTCTGTTGCCATATATGTTGGTAGGAATCCAGATTAGACTGGAGTTATTGGTTGCAGAAATAGGGAGGGTAAGTGGCATAACCATTTCACCCTTGTTACGACAGTAGACAGCGTTTGTAGGGAGAGATATGGTAGGTTTAGGATCCACTTGAGCCTCAATTGAGTCGTTATTGCTACAACCCGTAGCAGCATCGGTATAATCGTAGTAGATTTTGATGATATCACCGTTACCAACAATGGAAGCAGAGCCTGGGCTGAAGCTATTACCTCCAACAATAGCAGCAGGATCGTTACTCGACCAAGTACCCCCAGCAGGAGTAGCATTAAGGGGAACATCCATAGCTGTTTCACACAAACGATTAGGTGTGAGTGGAGTTAGGTTGATATTGGGTAATGGGTTGATACGTAAGGTTGTATCCTTGAATGTAGGACAACCTGTAGCAGTATGGGTATATCTAATTCTCCAAGAGTTAGGAGTAGAAGATGAACTTGCTAGTGGGACACTATTAAATGTATTGATAGCATTGTTGGATATGCCACCTAAATCATTGGTATCTCTGTATCCAGCTTCATCAACGATAGACCAAATACCATCTGTGAGGTTGACACTCATAAGGTTATTCAAAGAAACATCACCTTCATCGTAGCAAAGGTCACGATGAGAGGAGAACGTAAGTTTAGGAACTTTAGACACTTCAATAGAGACAGTATCCTTAGCTCTACATCCAAAACGATTGACGTAAGTAAACTCAAGAACAATGGTATCCGTGTTGCTATTTTGGATGGCATATACACTTTCGCTGAGGTTTAACCAGTAGTCAGGAGCGAAAACAGAGCCTCTGTTTTCGAGCATATCAGCAACAAATCGGTTATTAACCGAATTGGAGTCTAGGCATCTCCAAGAAGGAGAACCAAGTGAGGTGTTAGAAGGACTGATGACTACATCATCATCAAGACGAATAGCCCCAATATCTTGGCAGTAAACCTGATCTTGAAGAATCATACGAGGAAGGCCATTGATGGTAATAAGAATGGAATCCTTGTTGACACATAGTGTAGATGGTTCTTGATAGGTATAAACAGCATGCTTGTTGATAGAGGTAGCCGGAGGAGCAATTAGCCCACAACCAGCATCGGTATCAAATTCATTGTTTGTAACAAGACTTGGTGTAGAGGTACAACTCCAAGATCCTGTAGAAGGATTACCCGAAGGAGTATTGACTTTAAAATTAAGGCTGATTGGGCCATAATCACAGCAGACAGATTCATCAGGACCCAGCACAATGTTGGGTAGTGGGTTGACAAAGACGTTCATGGAGTCATCATCAAAACATTCGACACCTCCTTGAGTGATGAATAGTTCGAGGCGATATTCTTTATCGTCAGATGCAACAATGTCATATTGGTCATTGGTACCGAGAATAATATCATTGATATTAGTAGGGGTAACATCCGACCAGCGGTACAGTCCAGTATTGGAGTTTCCAGCGGTATCAATACCTCCAGCTTTGAGGAGGATGGTGTCAGCAAAACAGAGGGTAGTATCGTTGCCAGCAAAGGCTTTGACAGTATCATTGACAAAGAGATACAACGTATCAGTATCGACACAGTTGAGGCTATCAACAACACGTATTACATATGTTCCTCGCTGACTTATAGTCACACTATCTTGTGTGTCAAATAAAACTCCATTGTAAAACCATTCTTTGAAAAGAGTGTCTCCTTGTACAAGCGTATCACCTTGAATTGGGTCAACCCAATATGCAGAATCGAGGTTAGGCACAATCTTGATGCTATCATATGAACAAATTCGTGGGTCAGGTGGAAGTTTTGCAATCGGGTTAGATTTTAAGAAAACTTGTATAGTATCTTCAGCAGTACATCCAGTGCCATCTTTTATGAATACACTTACAGCTGTATCATATTGGACGTTAGGGATTGATAGTAAAAAAGTATCTTTATTGTTAACAGGATTAGCCGTGGCATTTTTAAGAAACTTTCCATCATTAGTTACCCCCATGGTGCTCCATTGGTAGGTAGCAGGAGGAGTATAGTTTGTCAAGAATGGTCTGAATACAATATCAGTTCCAGCACAGACAAAGGTGTCAGGTCCAATGGATAAGTCAGCCTCTAAAAGTGGAGGAACAACCAAGGTGTCCTTGATAGTACTTGGACAGTTGATAGGAGCATTATTCAAGGCTAATTGAATAAAGTATTTTCCGCCTTTTCTAAACCGAATGGTATCTTTACCAGAGGTACTCAAAAAGTTACCTGAGGATTTAAATGTAGCTATTTTTTTATTGAAGACAATATTATTGTTAGAATCCAAGATAGTCCAGTTATAGGAGGCAGTTCCTTTGAAACCATCGTTTAAAACAGCTTCTACTGGGTAAACTCCACAATCCATGGTATCGAGATCGATGGTAGCTTGAGCACGTGGCTTTACCTTAATACGGAATGCACGAACAGATACAGCATTAAGCGGACATGCATCGTCACGAGCCGTGACTGTGAATGTGTAAGGCAATTGACTAGCTTGTCCAATACCAGGAGTCCAACAGAATCGTCCTGTTTGAAGACGAGCCGTCGGATTTGTTACTGTGAATGTAGCTCCAGGGATACCTCTGTTCCAACTGATAGTTACAGTATCTGCTGGAGGTAATGGAGCAGGCGGTGGAGGTACAAAGACAGGGTCGTTAGTTGTGACATTAAAACAGAGTTTATTGCCTTCACATACATCATAGTTGTATGGGCCATTAACGATAGGAGGTTTATTACCTGGGCAGGATTTTACAATGAATTGCATATCCCGTCGGGTTTTACCAATCTCTTCATATTTTCCTTTATCATTTTTACGCCATTCCGTGATTTCGATTACCGCAACAGTCACCTCACTACAATTGGTGGGTGTAAGAACAATATCTCCTGTGAGTGGATCAAGGTATAGACCAATAGGAGGGTTACTTCCAGGAATAGGAGATCCACCATTGGGTCTTGGATCATATACGGTAAATGGATTTAAGTAAGAGAATGTACCACTGTAGGATGTATTCGTATTATATGCACGTTGAGGATTAGCCCAAGCGTAAGATAGTGAGTCAAAGTTAGCTGTATCCAATGCACCATTGTTGAAGTAGAAAGGTTGATCACAGCAAAGAATAGCGATAGGCTCGGAAGTAAGAGCAGGAGAGGTGTTACATGGAGCCTTATTTAAATCGATGGTACAGTCAGTGTAAAGCGTACCACTTGGCCCCGTTGTAATGGCTCCATTTCGAGCATTTACTGCACCTCCAATAACAATTTTTCCAGAACATTTTGCTAGTGCGTTAAGCGGTGATTTGTTGAAGTCTAAAATTCCAACATAGGTGTGCTCCTCAACACCCTCACCAGTACCACGGGTATTTGTGGGGCTGCAACGAGAAGGTTCAGTAGCACATACTGGGGTAATCTCACGAATGGACTTAAGTGTGAGTGTAGCAGTTCTGCTACCACCAGAAGTACAACGAATAGTGAGGCCTCCAGCACCATTCAATTGAATACCCCTACAATCACGGTACCACTTGAGCGTAATTTCAAATTTTAAAGTATCAATACAACGATAGGTAATATCAGCCCCCATCATGTGGGTAGCTTTTGCAGTATTGAATGAAAATAAAAATGGTAGTAGAAATACTACGAAAAGAAGTCGCTTAAGTAAAAATTTTGCCATGCTCAATATTGTGAAGTTACTATACAAGTTGCAAGTTAATATTTTAATACTTATTTAAATCATTTTTAGGTAAAAATCACATCAAAATTTCATGGATTAGCTACAAGCATTGAAAATGGTTATAAATTCAATGTGAGTTGACATTTAAAATTTTATGCTTATTAGCTTTAAAAAATGTGCAAATTTGCGGTTAAATGAGCCATATTTCAGATTCAGAATTATCCGAATTTTCAATGCAGTTGTTTAGTGCTATGGGTGCCTCCTATGATGATGCCAAAATTGCTACAGATGTACTTGTTTCAGCAGATTTGCGTGGTATTGATAGTCATGGAGTATCTCGCCTTATTGGATATGTGAATTTATGGGAGTCGGGAAGGATAAACATGTCTCCTGATATAAAAATTATTAGGGAAAACAAATCAACATTCACTATTGATGGTGATTCTGGTCTAGGTTTGGTTGTAGCCCCAAAAGCAATGGATATTGCTATTGAACGAGCAAAAGTGTATGGAAGTGGTTGGGGTGCTATACAAAATAGTAATCATTTTGGTATTGCTGGTTATCATGCAATGAAGGCATTGTCTCATGACATGATAGGAATGGCCATGACCAATGCCACTCCGTTTATCCCACCCACCCGAAGTAAGCAAGCTATGTTGGGAACTAACCCAATTTCTTATGTATTTCCAACCAAAAATGAAAGACCATTGATTATTGATCTTGCGACATCATCTGTTGCAAGAGGGAAAATTGAAATTGCTCGAAGAGAAGGAAGGGAAATACCCAAAGGCTGGATGATAGATAAGGATGGAAGGACTAGTCAAAATGTAGATGAGCTAAAAGACGGTGGAATGTTAACACCTTTGGGAAGTCTAGAGGAATTGGGTAGTCACAAAGGGTATGCACTAGGCAGTCTTGTAGATATCATGTCTGGAGTTTTGTCGGGAGCTAATTTTGGGAAATGGGTGCCTCCATTTGTGAGCTATTTACCTCTTTTGCCTAATCTGCCAGGAAAGGGTTTAGGTCATTTTGTTGGAGCAATGGAAGTCGACGGTTTTCGGTCTGTAGATGAATTTAAAATAAGCATGGATCTCTGGATTAATTCTTTTAAAAATGCTGAAAGGGTAGATGAAAAAAATCCGGTTTATGTTCCTGGAGAAATTGAATTTAATACCGAAGAAAAACGCTTAAAAACAGGTATACCTCTAAATGACAAGGTTCTTGAAGATCTTCATAAATTAGGCAAGAAATTTTCGATTAAAATCTAGATTTTCAGAACACCTCAAGGCAATATTTAATTTAAATTATTTTTTTGTGGGTGTATTAAACCTAAATCGTTAAACCCCTGAAGATGCCCAAAAATAATTAAATTCGCATTTAAATAAATATTGAAAATTATGAAAAATTTATCCGTAATACTTTTAACATTAATTGCTTTATCAGCTTGTAATAGTAACTCAAATCAGGCTCAAAATGACACCAAGGATGATAGTTTAGTTAACAATTCTAATCGTTTTGCTGATCTGAGAATTTTGACCTATGATGCATCAGGAATTAATGACTTATCAGTTAAACAAAAAGAGTTGGTTTATTATCTGTCACAGGCTGCATTAAGTGGTAGAGAAATTACATATGCTCAAAATTACAAGCATAATATTCAGATTAAGCGAGTTTTAGAGGCAATTTATGATACTTACAATGGAGATAGAAGTACAGAAGATTGGGAAAATTATGAGATATACTTAAAGCGATTTTGGTTTTCAAATGGAATTCACCATCACTATGCAGAGAAGAAGTTCTTGCCAGCATTCAATAAAGAATATTTTACAAGTTTAGTTCAAGGAAGTACATTTAGTGAATCAATTACCTTAGAAGGGGAAACTATTGATCAAATGATTACGAAGCTTATGCCGGCAATTTTTGATCCTTCTGTTGATGCCAAAAAAGTAGTTAAAGATAAAGGCTTGGATAAGGTGGCTTTGAGTGCCAATAATTATTATGGTGAAGGGGTTACTGAGGCTGAGGCTGTTACTCATTATGGAGCCATGGGAAAAATCGGAGAAGAAAAACCAATTGAGTATGGATTAAATTCTAGGTTGGTCAAACAAGATGGAGAACTAGTTGATTTAGTCTATAAGTCTGGAGGATTGTACGGAGGAGCTATTGATCAAATCATTTTTTGGTTGCAAAAAGCAAAAGAAGTAGCTGAGAATGATGCTCAAGCAAATCATATTGGAATGCTCATAGATTATTTCAAAACAGGAAATCTTGAACAATGGGATGCCACTAATATCAATTGGCTTAAAAGTACTGAAGGTGATATCGATTTTATATTAGGTTTTATTGAAGTATACGGAGATGCTATTGGATACAAAGGAGCGTATGAAGCTGTTATTCAAATGAATGATAAAGAAGCATCAAGAAGAATGGCTGTTTTGAGTGAAAATGCTCAATATTTTGAGGATAGTAGCTCAATTATGGATGATCATAAAAAGGCAAATGTAGTTGGGGTGAGTTACCGAGTTATCAATGCTGCTATGGAGGCCGGAGATGCGGCTCCTGCGACTCCAATTGGGATTAACCTTCCTAATAGTAATTGGATTAGAAGTACCCATGGTAGTAAGTCAATTAGCTTAGGAAATATTGTTGAAGCATATAATTCAGCTGGTGGAAGTAGTTCGTTAAATGAATTTTATTTTGATGAAAAGGTCAGAGCACGGATTAAGGAACATGGTAAATTAAGCAGTAAAATGCATACTGCAATGCATGAAGTTATTGGTCATGCATCAGGTAAAATTAATGAAGGTGTGGGTACTCCCAAAGAAACACTTAAAAATTACAGTAATACATTAGAGGAAGCTCGTGCAGATCTGGTTGCTCTCTATTACATATATGATCAAAAACTAATTGATTTGGGATTGATGCCTAGTTTGGATGTTGGAAAGGCTGAATATGATAGTTACATAGCTAATGGAATGATGCTTCAATTGAGAAGATTGGAAGAAGGGGAAAACATAGAAGAGGATCACATGAGAAATCGTCAATTAAATGCTTCTTGGGCTTATGAAAGAGGGTTGAAAGATAATGTCATTGAGAGGAAGGTGATTGATAACAAAACCTATTTTGTTGTCAATGACTATGCTAAATTACGTGAAATATTTGGAGAGCTTTTAAGAGAAATTCAACGTATTAAATCGGAAGGTGATTATGACGCCGCAGAAGCATTAGTCGAGGGATATGGAGTGAAAGTAGATCCTGAAATTCATCGAGAGGTGAAAGCTAGATACGAGAGTTTAAATTTAGCACCCTACAGCGGTTTTGTTCAACCAAAGTTAGTCCCTGAATTTGATGACGAGGGTAATTTTATTGATCTTAATGTACATCAAGAGGGTTATGTAGAGCAAATGCTTCGATTTGGTAAGGAATATGCTTTTGTAATTCCAGGAGAATAATTTATTCTGAATAAATTCAATGGAAAATAAGCTTATAAAATTGGTTGTTCTGTTTCTGTTTGTGGCTATTTTTATTGGCTCAGCAGTTTGGATGTACCAGAAATATGTGATACCCAATAGTCCATATCACACTGAGCTTAAATTAAGAGGGTCTCGATGATGGATATGCCTCCAAATTCTTGGAAACCACTTTTAACTGATGAGGTTCTGAAGCCCTATTATTTAAAAATACAACAGTTTTTAGAGCGGCAAGATAAGTTGGGTAAGGTGATTTACCCTCCAAGAAAAGATATTTTTAATGCCTTCAATTTAACGACTCCTCAAAATTTAAAAGTAGTTATCATTGGTCAAGATCCCTACCATGGGTATGGTCAGGCTCATGGTTTGTGTTTTTCTGTAAAAAAGGGAGCCAAAATACCACCTTCATTAAGAAATATTTTTAAGGAATTGGAAGATGATATTGGATGTGAGATTCCAATACATGGAGACCTTAGTCATTGGGCTAGTCAGGGTGTCTTTTTATTAAATACTATTTTGACTGTGGAAGAAAAACAAGCATCAAGCCATCAAGGAATTGGATGGGAAGAATTCACAGATAAAGTTATTCAAACTATTTCGGATAATAAAGAAAAAGTGGTTTTTATTCTTTGGGGAAATTATGCACGAAAAAAGGAATACTTAATCGATTCAAAAAAGCATTTAGTTATAGAGTCTGCTCACCCTGCTGCTGAGATTTATGCAGGAGGGAAGGCCGGTTTTTTTGGTAGTAAGCCATTTTCGCGGGCAAATCAATATTTGACATCACCCATAGACTGGTGCTTGGCTTAAGAAATTAGATCAAAGAATGTTTTCGTAAATCTTTGAAAGAATTCGTTTGGAGTACATTCAATTCCTTCTTCAAGCATTGATGTAACATTTTTGTCGGTAATACCACAAGGGTTGATATACTTAAAGTAGTCGAGATTAGTACTGATATTTAGTGCAAACCCATGCATACTAACTCCTTGTTTGATTCGAATTCCAATGGCTCCAATTTTTCTTGGAGTTAGAGGTTTTTTCCCTACCCATATTCCGGTTAGATTTTGTATCTGATATGCATGGATATTAAATTCTTTAAGGGTAATTATGATGGATTCCTCAAGTATTTCTACATATTTTTTAACTCCAATTCCTCTTTTTCTGAGGTTGATAATGGGGTAGCATACCAATTGTCCAGGACCGTGATAGGTTATGTCACCACCTCTATCTATCTGGTGAGTAGTAGCATTTATGCTTTTAAGAAAATTTGAATCAATGAGTAAATTATTCTTGTCAGCACTTTTTCCAAAGGTGAATACGTGTGGATGTTCGCAGCTTATCATGGCATCTGAGTCTCCATCAATAACAGCTTGATGCGTTTCTTTTTGTAATTGCAAGGCATCAACGTAATCAGTAAGACCAATATTTTTGATACTAATTGACATTCTTACTTTTCTTTTTTACAATCATACCAAGTATAAAAAAACTTCCTATAAAACTTGCTAGTCTTCCGATGTAGTCTCCATATTTTGTATAAAATGTTACATTATCGAAACTGTTCACCATGACTGGAACAATTTCTTCTCTCCACCATTGACTGCGTTCATGAATTTTACCTAATTTATCAATTCTACAAGAGATACCAGTATTAGCACTCCTCAATACCTCTCTTCTATTTTCAATAGCTCTTAACGAAGCATAATACATGTGTTGTTTGTATCCATCAGTATCTTTCCACCATCCATCGTTGGTTATGACCAATAGTATTTCAGCTCCTTCTCTACAAAATTCGGCAACATGACCAGGAAATACACTCTCATAACATATTAGAGGAGCGAGGTTTGGTTTTTCGCCAGCATCAAATACTTTTGGTTTTTTGTCTGATCCAAGGCTGCCAGAAATACCGCCGAGATCAACGGCTAGGAAGTCTAAAAATTTAAAAATCGTTGGATATGGCATAATTTCAGCCCCGGGAACAAGTTTTCCTTTGTGGTAAAAATCGAGATTACCATGCTTGTCAATTTCTATTGCGGTATTGTAACTATCATAGTAATCACCATTTTTTGTCTTTCTAGCGGTTTGAGAAAGAGGTTCTTCTTTATTGAAAAATTTATATGTTGAAATACCTGATATAATGTGAATTTGGGGATGTTTTTTAACAAATCTTTTAAGCAATTGTATGCTCTCAAAACGATCTGGATAGTTTTCATCTACATATTCAACAATGGCAGTTTCAGGAAAGATAACATAATCTGTACTATCATCGATTTCCGGTTCTACTAATTTGAGCATATCAACCAGATTAATGACCTCCTTTTCCTTATCAAATTTTAGATATGGGTCAATATTTGGTTGAACTATTAACGCTGGGTGCATTGATTTTTTAGATGTTGTGTAATCCGATTGATTTGAGAGGTAAAATGGAATGGATAAAAGTATGGGTACTATTATCAATCCAATAGGTCTTAACCCATATTTAAGATTAGATTTTTGAATAGATAAGAAGAAAAAGACATTTGTAGTTAATACCCAAAGACTTCCACCAAGAGTACCCGTGATTTCGTACCATTGAACTACTTCATTGTGTTTTGCAAAAATATTACCCAGTGTAAACCATGGCCAACTAATTTGCCAATTGAGGTGGAGGTACTCAAATGAAAGCCAAAGAGAAATGAAGATGAGTAAGGCTTTTTGGTCATTGACCATATTTCGAGCTTTTCTATATCCTAGCCACGGTAGATACATGAGCCAAGAATTGGCAAGTAGCATAAAGATACTGGAATAAAACTCGGCATAACCTACCCACCAAGATATTACAATGTTCCATATTAATAAGGATGTGAAGATAAGCCAGCTACTTTTTCGAATATTTTTGGTTTTATCTTCAAGTAAGAATAAGGGCACAAAAGCAAAAAAACCTAGAAAAAATAAATCACGAGGAGGCCAAGCTAACCAAAATAATAAAGCCGGAGAAATAACATATAAAAGTATTTTGAATTTATTTTTTGTCATACCCAGCAATCATTAGTACAAATTCTCCCTTTGGTTCATGATGAGCAAAATGCTCCAATAATTGAGAAGCATTACCTCGTATATATTCTTCAAATTTTTTGGTTAGTTCACGACCAATAACGATTGACCGTTCTGGTCCAAGTAAGTCATGTATCATCTGAAGTGTTTTAATAATCCGATGAGGACTTTCATAGAAAATGGTAGTTCGTTTTTCCTCAAGAAGGCTTAATATTTTAGTTTGTTTACCTTTTTTATGAGGTAAAAACCCTTCGTAAACAAAAGAATCACAAGGAAGGCCAGAACCAACTATACCAACTATTGCAGCAACAGCACCTGGAAGAGTAATCACTTCTATATCGGCTTGAATAGCTTCTCTAATCAGCAAAAATCCAGGGTCAGATATTCCGGGCATACCAGCATCAGAACAAACAGCTAAAGAGTCGCCATTACAAATTCTTTCTATAATAGCCTTTGAATTTTTATGCTCGTTATGTTGATGATAAGGAATGAGTTTTTGTTTGATGTTATAGTGATCAAGTAATTTTTTAGTTTGACGTGTATCCTCTGCCAATATCGCATCAACAGCTTTCAGAACATCAATTGCTCGATAAGTGATGTCAGCTAAATTACCAATGGGTGTTGGTACTATGTATAATTTACCCTTCAAAATTTTTACAATTATAGGGGTTAAACCTCACTAAATCGATAGTGATTATTTTCAGTATTTTTTATGATGATTGATAGAATAATCCTGCATTTTTGTCGTCATATATATTAGATGACCAAATTACTTTTCATATTTTTATTGTCTTTTATGTCACTAATTACCTCAAAGGATTCTAGTTTCAAAGATCAGCAATTGGCAAATGATCGTGTGTTTCAAGCCTATAAAGATAAAGCAGAGGATGCTTATAAAAAGTTGAAAGAAGCAGGAATAAATCGTCAGGACTATGAGCTGTTTATTCGGGGATTTAAGTTTGAGGAAGATCTAGAAGTATGGGCAAAAAATAGACATGAAGAACAATTTCAATTAGTTACAACGTATAAGTTTTGCCAAAATGTGGGCCATTTGGGACCCAAACGAAGAGAAGGAGACAAGCAGATACCCGAAGGGATTTATTCAATCAGTAAATTCAATCCCAATAGTGACTTTTTCCTTTCGTTAAAGATTGATTATCCCAATAAAAGTGATCAAGTATTATCGCACCAATCTTATCCAGGAGGCTTAATATTTATACATGGAGGTTGTGAGACTATTGGTTGCATTCCAATAACAGATGGTTTTATTAAAGAGTTATATGTTTTGTGTGTTGACGCAAAAAACAATGGGCAAGATATGATACCTGTTCATCTTTTTCCAGCAAGATTAAGTCAGGAAAATTTCAATTTATTATCAAAGCAGTACAGTGACCGAAAATTACTCGATTTCTGGGCCCAACTCAAAAAAGGGTACTCACTATTCGAAAAAAATAAAAAAATTCCAAGGACGATTATCCAACCTAACGGAGCTTATAATTTTTTTGAGGATTAATCTAAGGCCTATAGCCACTCTGATTGAATATGCTCATATGATCGCTATTGTTGAGTAGTTGATGAATTGAAATTTTGGGATGATTTTTCATGTAACTACGAACAATTTGCCAACCAACCCATGCACCAGTTCTGGGGCTACTTTCATTCCCAAAAGGATTTGTAAACGGACCATCATTAAAGTATTTTTTTTGAATTTCGTTTTTGTCTGAGTTAAAAAGTTCTTCTTCTTGAACGAGGTATGCCCATATATTTTCTTCTTGATATTCGCACCATTCAAATTGGCCAGATAAATAATTAATTTTAAGCGAATCATGATAATCAGGGAGAAGAAGGTCTAATAAATATAATTTTTTACCTTCATAAACGGCTTGGTCCACAAATGTTGTTGGGATATATTCTGAAACCTTAGTGTCAACATATGTTTGAATGCAATTAGGTATGATACGATAAGGCTCGAATTTTTTGGTTCGATACAAGGGGAAATTCTCAGGATTCAATAGGGAATATACCTCAAAGTCAGATCCTAGGTACATGTCAAGCCCAACTCCAAATTGTTTAGATTCTTGATCATATATTGCACCGTAATGGAAAGTAGAAATGAAAGTGGTAATCTTATTTATGGTATCCTCTGGGAAATAGTGTAAAATGTATTTTGAAGCTTCAATAAAGTCATCTGAGTAAGACCTGAAATCACCAAATTTCTTTTGAGTGATTTTGTATAGAGAATCCATGTCTTGGTGTGAAATATATTTATATAATTCGACTGCTATATCCTGATCAGAAGCTCCTGGAAACTGTACATTAGATGCGATTATGTATTCTGTAAATGTTTTATAAAAGGTGCTATCAGATTTCGATAGGTTAATAATATCTTCTGCACTTTTACATGAAAATAGCTTTTGTTCAAAACGATCAGTTTCTATTTGGATGGTAATATTTGATAGGTCTTTGACATGTTCATTTTTTGAGCAACCAAATAAAGTAAAAGCTCCAGTAAAAATGAGTGAAGCAAGTAGGATTTTTAAACTTTTAGTGCTAATCTTTGTATCCATTAAAATCAAATATTATGAAAAACATTACAATACTAACGCTAGTCTTGCTATTGACGCAACTATCTTTTGCACAAAGTTCATTTAGATTTGGACTAAAAGGAGCCACTAATTTTGGATGGGTATCGGGTACTGATAAAACAATTGAAAATGATGGCACAACTATAGGTCTTGCCTATGGATTGATGGGAGAATATGCCATCAACTCCACTTATGGTCTTCATGCTGAATTATTACTGTCTCAAGTAAATAGTAAGTTTAATTTAACATCAGAGCAGTCATTTGTCAATGATCCAAATAAAACAGTTATTTCTTATTTGAATTATAAATATGTTATTCAATATCTAGAAATTCCAATCAGCATGAAGCTGAATACCAAAGAAATTGGCAACTTGGTGTATTATGGCAATTTTGGTTTTTCACCAGGTTTTGCTTTAAATGCTCGTGCATCAATTACGTCTGGTGATATCCCCAAAAGTATTCAAGATTTAGATCCAACAGATTACCGAGTGAATGATGATGAAGGAGATGATTTTACCCTTGATAATTTTGATGATAAGGTATTCTTGTTCCGTTTTCCTTTGATAATTGGAGGTGGATTAGAATATAGGATGGCGGGGAGTACAAGTTTACAAGCAGGTTTTCGTTTTGCGAACACATTTACTGATATGTTTGTTAAAGATAAAACAGCAGATGCCAAGAACAACTATTTAGCTATTTCTGTTGGTGTCTTATTTTAAGATTCTTTATGAAGATTGTCATTTCACAACTCAATTATGTAATAGGAGATGTCGATGGCAATACGTCTAAAATTTTAGAGGAAATATCTAAAGCAAGAAAAGTAAATGCCGATTTAATCATTTTCTCAGAGTTGGCAGTGTGTGGATACCCGCCAAAGGATTTGTTAGATTATCCTAGCTTCATTGATCGTTGTGAGTTAGCTGTAAAACAAATAGGTGAAAATTCAAGTAATATTGGTGTGATTTTCGGTGCTCCATCATGGAGTAATCTTGATCGAGGTAAAAAGTTGTACAATTCCGCATATTTTTTTGAAAACCAAAAGCTTCTGAAGCGAATAGATAAAACATTACTCCCAACCTATGATGTTTTTGATGAGTACAGATACTTTGAACCAAACAAAATTTTTGAATGTATTTCTTTCCGGAGTGAAAAATTGGCTGTTACCATTTGTGAAGACCTTTGGAATATTGATGATCAGAAGATGTATAAGCTCATTCCGATGGATGTATTGCAGAATGAGAACCCAACCTTAATGATCAATTTGAGCGGTTCTCCGTATAGCTATAATCATGTTGAAAAACGCCGCAATCGCATGCAACAAAATGCCAAAAAATACAGTCTTCCACTCTTTTATGTAAATCAAGTGGGAGGAAATACAGATATTTTGTTTGATGGAGGTTCCATGTTTATCAATAAAAATGGAGATGTAGTAGAGGAATGTGCATTTTATCAAGAAGATTTTAAAATAATAGAATGGTCTAGTGGGTCTGTTTATCCAGATAATCATCAAGATTACTATGATTATGATATATCACTTATCCATGATGCCTTATTGATGGGAATCAAAGATTACTTCACTAAGATGGGCTTTAAAAAAGCAATTATTGGGAGTAGTGGAGGTATTGATAGTGCTGTTGTTCATGCTTTGGCTGCCAAAGCTCTAGGTGGAGAAAATGTAAAAGCGATTATGATGCCAAGCAAATACAGTAGCAAGGGGTCTGTTGATGATGCAGTAAAATTGGCTGAGAACCTAAATTCACCATATCGAATAATTTCTATTGAGGAAACAGTAGAATCATTAAATTCGACATTAGAAGAGGAATTTGAAGGGTTGGGGGAAGATATAACTGAAGAAAATATTCAAGCCAGAAGTCGAGGAATAATATTAATGGCTATTAGCAATAAATATGGTCATATTGTTTTGAATACAAGTAACAAGAGTGAGAGTGCAGTTGGATATAGTACTTTGTATGGAGATATGTGTGGCGGTCTTTCTGTCATTGGAGATTTATATAAAGAGCAAGTTTATGAATTGGCTAGATTCATGAACAGAGATGGGAAAATTATCCCACAGGAGATTATAAACAAAGAACCAAGTGCAGAACTGAGACCAGATCAAAAAGATAGTGACTCACTGCCGGATTATTCAGTTTTAGACAAAATACTTTTTCATTACATCGAGGAGAAAAAAGGATGGAGAGAAATTGTTAAGCTTGGGATGGATGAAGACTTGGTGAGAAGAATTATTCGATTAGTGGACAAGAATGAGTACAAACGTTTTCAAGCGTCACCCACACTTAGAATAAGCCATAAAGCATTTGGGATAGGAAGACAAATGCCTATTGTAGCAAAGTACGATCATTGAAGTCATCATATCTAGTCTGTAAAGTGTCTAGTATTTTACATTATCAAATATATTTACCATAAGTAGCGTTATGGCCTCTAAATAAGTAAATACCTTTGCAAAATAGGAGTGAAATCTTTGGATTGTCATTTCATAAGCGTTGAATTATTATGACATTTAAAGATTTAGGTCTTACAGACCCGTTACTAAAGGCTATTGGAGATAAAAACTATGCAAACCCGAGCCCAATTCAAGAAAAATCAATACCGCTTATTCTTCAAGGGTGCGATATTTTAGCAAGTGCACAGACAGGAACAGGTAAAACAGCGGGTTTTGCCATACCCATGATCCAAATTCTCACCAATAGTAATAATTCAGGTCATAAAAAAATCAGGGCACTTATTCTAACTCCGACAAGAGAACTGGCAGCTCAAGTTCTGGAAGATGTTCAATCGTATAGTAAATATGTTAATATCAAAAGCACAGTCATCTTTGGTGGAGTGAATCAAAATCCTCAAGTTTTAGCTTTAAAACAAGGTGTTGATATTCTCGTAGCTACTCCCGGTCGTCTAATGGATCTTCAGCAACAAGGTCATTTGTCACTAAAAAATCTGGAATTTATGGTTCTTGATGAAGCTGATCGAATGCTTGACATGGGATTTTTGAGAGACATCAAAAAGATTATTCAAATGATGCCACAAAAGCGTCAAAATTTACTCTTTTCAGCAACATTTTCAAGGGATATAAAAAAATTAGCAAATGGACTTTTAACTGCCCCTAAAATTGTCGAGGCCACTCCAGAAAATTCTACAGCAGAGCGAATAGATCAGGCAGTTTATCGTGTAGATGCAAAACGAAAGACAGCACTAGTTACCAAATTAATTTGGGAAGGGAATTGGCATCAGGTACTCATTTTTACACGAACTAAACATGGAGCAAATCGACTTGCTCAAAAATTAGAAAAGGCAAAAATAACGGCCGCCGCAATACACGGAAATAAATCACAATCTGCACGAACAAAAGCATTGGCTAATTTTAAAAGTGGAGAGGTGAGTGTTCTAGTAGCTACGGATATTGCAGCAAGAGGTTTGGATATTCCACTATTGCCATATGTTATCAATTATGAACTTCCCAATGTTCCAGAGGATTATGTGCATCGCATTGGAAGGACAGGAAGAGCAGGTGCAAGTGGTATTGCTATGTCATTGGTTTGTAGTGAAGAGCAAGAATACTTGACGTCTATTGAAAAGCTTTTGGGTATTCAAATCCAAAGTGAAGTTGTGGAGGGATTTGAACCCACTAGAGGTCCTGTTAAAGGAGGGAAGAAACGAATGAAACAATATGCTAGGGGCTCATCCAACACAAGTCATAATAAAAAATCGAATAATAAGCGATATCACTCATTCAAACGAAAATCAAAAAAATCGAATAAGTAATATTATCTTTTATCGATCACAATTGCATTTTTCACATTCAGATTGTGTTTCGAAGCCAATCGGAGAACATCCACTATACCCCTCATATTTACATTTTTTTTCATCAGCATAGTATATCCAAGATTCAAAATATGCCATACATAGTGTTGAGTCATTTTGAGGATTTTCTTTACATTTAGGGTTTGTAATGCACTCTTTTTTACAGCTAGTTATAAGTACAACTATTGACCCTAAAAGCATTAATGTTTTTACAAATTTGATTTTCATTTAATAAGATAATGCCTTCTTTACCATATCCGCACTTCCCATGATAACGGGGTTTCGTTGATGGATTTCAGTAGGTTGCAGTTCGAGTATTCTACCCTCGCCAGTGGTAGCTATTCCACCTGCTTGTTCAGTAATGAATGCCATAGGATTGCTCTCAAACATGAGTCTTAACTTCCCGTTGGGTGAGTCGGTAGTTGACGGGTACATGAAAATACCACCTTTAAGGAGATTTCTGTGAAAATCTGCGACCATACTTCCAATGTATCGAGCACTATATGCTTTTTTATCAATTGAGTTTCTACAGTAATCTATATAGTCTTTAATGTTTTGGTCAAACTGGTCATAATTTCCCTCATTAACGGAATAGATGCTTCCTTGTGATGGAATTTTAATATTTGGATGACTTAAACAGAAGTCGCCTATTGATGAGTCTAGTGTAAAAGCATTTACACCTTGCCCAGTGGTGAATACGAGCATCGTACTACTTCCATAGATGATATACCCAGCAGCGACTTGGTTAATTCCTTTTTGTAGTACATCTTCCATGGTAACAGGACTGCCTACTGGACTTTTTCGTTTATATACAGAAAATATAGTTCCAATCGATGCATTAACGTCAATATTACTACTTCCGTCTAATGGGTCTATGGCGATAATGTATTTGCTATCTTGATTTAATGTTGTTTCTATTTGATGAATGTCTTCCTCTTCCTCTGATATAATTGCACAACAATCGCCTCCAAGCGTTAATGAAGATTTAAATTCTTCATTGGCAATCATGTCTAATTTTTTTACTTCCTCACCTTGTACATTGACTGTGCCAAAAGCCCCAAGTACATCAACAAGTCCAGCTTTTCGAACATCTCTGTTGACGATTTTGGCTGCGAATTTGAAATCTCTGAAAATTTTGGAAAGGTCGCCGCTTGCATCTGGAAATTTATTCTGCTGGTCTGCAATGAACTGACTTAGACTTATTACTTTATTAGTTCTCATTAAAATTATTATTTGGTAATATTGCCACAAATTTAATCTTTAATGAGAGTATTCAAATTTGGTGGTGCAAGCGTGAAGGATGCAGAAGCGGTTAAAAATGTAGCTTCTGTTCTTCAAGAGTATGGTCAGGGACCATTATTGGTTGTGATTTCAGCAATGGGAAAAATCACTAATAAGCTAGAGGAATTGGTCGAGGCATATTACTTCAGTAAGGACTCAAAAAAAGAAATTTTTACTGAGATTAAATCTTTTCACCAAGAAATTACAGACGCCTTGATAAAGGATGAGAATGATTATTACGAAGTAGATAATTTATTGATTGAATTGGAATGTATCATTGAAAAAAGAAGAGATGAATCTTCTACCTATGATATGGAATATGATAAGATTGTTCCGTTTGGAGAACTAATATCTACCAAAATCGTCAGTACATACCTCAATAAATTTGGTGTTAAAAATAGATGGATTGATGCTAGAAATTTTGTAATAACCAGCTCAAAACACAGATCTGCTAGCGTTCTTTGGGATGAATCAGTTCCTTTTATTCAAAATAGTTTAAGACCATTAGCTGAAAGGCAAACCATTATTACTCAGGGTTTTATAGGAAGAGACATCAACCACAAGAACACGACTCTTGGAAGAGAAGGTTCTGATTATTCTGCTGCTATTTTTGCATTTGGATTAGATGCAGAATCGGTAACTATTTGGAAGGATGTTGAAGGAATTATGAATGCTGATCCTAAACAATTTTCAGAGGCAGAGCTCATCCCAAAAGTATCCTACAACGAAGCTATAGAGCTAGCTTATTATGGAGCTTCTGTTATTCATCCAAAAACTATTCAGCCACTTAAAAACAAGGCAATTCCACTTTTTGTTAAATCGTTTGTTGAGCCTTCATTGCCTGGTACAGAAGTAATCGAAAATGATAGTCGAACGCTTAATGATACACAATGTTACATCATCAAAAAGAACCAATCACTCATTACGATTGCCTCTCGTGATTTCTCATTTATTGTAGAAGATAATCTTGAGATTATTTTTAGTAAATTTAATGCAGTGGGTATTCAACTAAATTTAATGCAAAACTCAGCAATTAGTTTTATGTCATGTTTTAATATGAATGACACTAAAACAACGGCACTATTGGATGAGCTAAAAGATAAGTTTACGGTAAATATTCAAACGGGTTACACACTTTTAACGGTTTTCAATTATAACGATTCCAATACTCAACTCGAGAAGATCATTAATAACCGCAAAGTTGCATTGGAACAAAAATCAAGTTCTGCATTACAACTTCTACTTGTTGATTAAACTACCATCGATTGGTCCCTGCTTGATTTCAACATCATCTTGATAGGTAATTGTACTTTTATTGCCTAGAATAGTCACATCAAAAACCCCATTTTTCTTACCATTTATAAAATTACCGGTTACCGATTGAACACCATCTGCTGTTGATTGAGTACACTTCCCATGAGGTTTTCCGTTTTTGAAGTAACCATCGATTATACCGTCAGGTGTTTTGAGCGTACCACGACCATTGAAAGCATTGTTTACCATGGTGCCTGTATAGGAATAGCGATCACTGATTGAATAGGTCCCTTGACCTTCCATTTTATCTTGTTGCCATTCACCTTGGTATGTAGTTTTATTTGAGTAACCAATTCTGCCTCCGCCATGTTTTTTACTCATGGCAAAACTTCCCGAATACGAGTACTTATAATATTCTGAGAAGAATTTTCCTTGCCCCCAAAAAAATCCAAGTTTAAAGTCACCCTCATATTTATTACCAAATGAGTCCACATATTGACCTCTTCCGTGAGGCACACCATAAGTCCATTCACCTTTGTATACAGCTACACCATCACCCCAAATCATTGAGCCTTGACCATCTAGGGTGTTCCCTTCAAGTTTCTTACCATCTGGTATCAATCGTATGCCTGTTGCTACTTTTAGTTCATTTGGATAATTCTGTAGTGTTTTGAGCGTAGCTAAAATCCGAATATGGTATAATCTCCTATTCTCAAAATAAAAATCCATTTGAAAGTCTTCAGTGCTCATTCTTCTAACATATTGATTATCAGATACAAAATCCAATCCACCAGCTTTTTCCTGAATCTCATCAATATTCATTCCCCAGTTAATACCAAAAGGCATTTCTCCAATGTATTTTTGATAGGTATACCCACTGTCGTACAAAGAAATTTTTGAGAGTACAATGTTCGTATTGTATTCCATACTTATTCCAGACTTGAGATAATCCAATTTGAGTATTCTCAAGTAGGGGAGGAAAGATTCGATTGTTCTATCACTTTGAAAAGGCTTGATATAGTTGGAAATAGATGAGGATGTATAAGGTTTGCCTAATAATTTCTCAGGTGATTCAGCAATAGCAGATCTGCTAAAAAAGCTTAATGCAAGGACTAAGATTATTTTAGTTGGTTGAATTCGCATGATTTATATAACGATGAACAAATGTATTTGCTATATGTTAGATAGCATAATGTGATTTCAATAAAGTTACATTTAATTAAATCATAAGATGAATTGTAATACAAATAAGTTGCTTTGAAGCTTTTGTGTTTTAATTTCGCGGACACAATCAATGAGCAATAAAGTACTTTTTAGATTTGAAGAAGATCCTGATAAAGAGGTTGTTGTAGAAGTAGGTGAAGGAGATACCATACTCGATGCTGCATTGGATAACGACCTTCATTTAAATCATAATTGTGGGGCAGTTTGTGCATGTAGTACTTGTCATGTATACATTGATAAAGGGATGAATGACTTGCCTGAAATATCAGATAAAGAAGAAGACTTTATTGATAGAGCTGAAAACCCAAAAATCAACTCTAGATTGGCTTGCCAATGTATTGTAAGTTCTAATATTGAGGTTACAATCCCAGATCAAAGCAGTATAATTGGACATTAAAATGGATAAAAATAAATTTTACGAACCCCCTATTAATTGGTCAGACTATGAGGATATTGCTCTGGCTCTTTATGAAAAATTTGGTGATGATTTTGATGAGTCTAAAATTTATAGAATTCGTTTTACTGACTTGCTTGACTGGGTGTTAGCCTTACCTAACTTTGAAGGTAAACGTCAAGATAGTAATGAAGGGCATTTGGAGATGATTCAGAGTAGTTGGGTATACGAATGGAGGGATAATCAATAGTAATATGATTTACGATACTTTTAAAACCATAAATACATTCATTTTTGACGTAGATGGTGTACTAACATCTGGAAAAGTATTGGCTCAAGATGACGGGTCGCTAACTCGTGATTTTAATATCAAAGATGGTTTTGCAATTCAATTTGCTGTGAAGCAAAATTACAGGCTTATTATCATCAGTGGTGGAAGTTCTCATGGAGTCAAGAACCGTCTTCACGGACTGGGTATTGAAGAAGTATATACAGGCGTATCTGATAAAAAAGAACTCTTTGAAAAGTTGATAAAAAAACAAAATCTTGATCTAACCAAGACATTATACATGGGAGATGACTTTCCTGATATTTCATCCATGCGAATGTGTGGAGTCAAAACATGTCCTGCAGATGCTGCATGGCAGGTTCAGCAGGAAGCAGATGTTATTACCAAAGCTAAAGGAGGACAAGGTGCAGCAAGAGAAGTGATAGAGCAGGTACTTACTTTGCAAGACAAGTGGGAGAGTACAGAGCATTCTGTATGGTAATTTCTACAATCGTATATTACTTTATTAGCATAAGTCTATTAAACTCGCTTCATTTGTAATATGAAGTTTTTACAACGTTTCATAGTTCATAAATATCCCATCACATTGTCCTTGTTTTTGGTATGGATCTTATTCTTTGATGGGAACAGTGCTATTTTCATTTATAAACAATATAATGAACTCAAGAATCTCAAACTTCAGGAAGCATTCTTATCGAATGAAATAGCTGAAATGAAAGAACAGAAAGAAAACTTGTTTTCAGATGACGATAAACTTGAAACTTATGCACGTGAAAACTACTATTTTAAAAAAGATGACGAGGATATTTTTGTTATCGAGAATAAGAAAGACTAGCTAAATTCTCTTTGAATTAATTCAAGCATTTTTTGATGAATATTTGGGCTCCCAGCTAATATTGTATTCCCAAATACATAATTTTCTCTATTTTCAAAATCAGTAACTAATCCACCAGCTTGTTGCACAATGTAAGAGCCACCTGCTACATCCCACGGACTTAAATTGAGCTCGTAAAACGCATCAAATCTTCCACAAGCAGTATAGGCTAAATCTATAGCAGCACTTCCCATTCGTCTGATTCCTTTCGTTTCCCTCATTAATTTTTTTAGGCAGTTTGTATATGCTTCCATCTCTTCAAACTTGTAATATGGAAATCCCGTTGCGATTAATGTATCAGCGATACTATTTCGTTTGGATACAGAAATTCTTTTGCCATTTAAGAATGCACCATCTGGTTTTCCAATAAAAGATTCATCATCAACAGGAACAAAAACATGGGCATAAACAGGTTTTTTATTTTGATATAAAGCTATAGAAATGGCATATTTAGTGTGACTAAACAAGTAATTAGTTGTTCCATCTAGTGGATCAATAATCCAATATAAATCCTCATTTTTTTGGGTTGTTGTGTTTTCTTCGGTTAAGAATCCTGCGTTGGGTGTGATTTTTTTTAGTCCACTTACCAATTTTCTTTCACTTTCAATATCTACAAAACTGACCAATTGATTTAGACTTTTTTCTTCAATGTCGCTATATATTACTTTTGATTGGTTTTGGATTTGAAAGTTTCCAACATCTCTAATTAAAAATTCGATATCTGAAAGCTGATGACTAGTTAGCATTTGTAATCTTTAATTGGGTTTTTAAGATAGAATCCCAAGCAGTTTGAATGTCTTTTCTTTCGATTGTTTCGCTGTAATGATCGTCAATAAACTTTCGTGCTTTGAGTGCAAGATTTGATAGATAATTGGGCTGCTTTTCAATTTTTTGAATTCCTTCTTCTAATTTCAATGCAAATTGCTGAATATCTTTTTCAGGTACAGGTAAGGAGAATTCTTCCTTAAAATATTCATTTCCACCTTTCCCAGTATATCCGATAACAAGACATCCACTTGCCATAGCTTCAATACTAGGTAGAGAATATCCTTCATCCAAATTTGAACTTAAAAAAATACTACTTTTATTCATGGTTTGAGCTATTTCAGAATGCGATAATTGATTCAAGTCTATGATTGTCCAGTCAATTAGATTTTTTCGAAGATTATTGATTTGAATTGCCTGTTTTATGTCTTCATAATTTTTGCGAGACATGAAAATAATCTGTTTCTCTTTTTTAGTTGGTTTAAAGACCTTAGTATCAATGAAGTGGTGAATCTTAAAACGGTGATATCGTCGAAAGCAAGTTTTAAATAATTTAAACCATATGATTTAAACGATAAACTCCGTTTTGGCCAATTTTGAATGAAAAATAATCTTGTGAAGAATTAAACCAATCATTTTCGAATTGTCCAAAAGACTCAAAATCTATCAGAATTAAAATAGAAAGTGTAAAAATTATCCTAAGTAATCTAGAGTGTGTCATCGGTATCTTATGTGTCACAAACTTAAAATTAAACACTTAAAAATCGCAGTTAGTATCAATTTAAAAACATTCACTTAGCTCATATTTGTATTCTTGAATTATAGAAAATGTAACTTTGTGGAATCTAATCTATGAATAAAGTTGTAAAAAACGCAGATGAAGCCATCCAAGGTATCCGAGATGGAATGACAATTATGTTGGGAGGATTTGGATTGTGTGGTATACCCGAAAATTCAATTTCTTCCATAGTTAAAGCTGGGATAAAGGAATTAACCTGTATTTCAAATAATGCCGGTGTAGACGATTTTGGTATTGGTTTGATGCTTCAAAGTAAATTGGTAAAAAAGATGATATCTTCTTATGTCGGGGAGAATGCTGAGTTTGAAAGGCAACTACTTTCTGGAGAACTTGAAGTAGAATTATTACCTCAAGGTACACTTGCAGAAAGATGTCGTGCAGCTGGTGCAGGCATACCTGCATTTTATACTCCTGCTGGTTTTGGAACCGAAATAGCGGAAGGAAAAGAAACACGTGAATTTGAAGGAAAGCAATTTATCATGGAGAAAGCTTTTGAGTCAGATTTTGCAATAGTTAAGGCTTGGAAGGGAGATACCGATGGTAACTTGATATATAAAGCCACCGCTAGAAATTTTAATCCGATGATGGCCATGGCAGGAAAGATTACAATTGCAGAAGTGGAAGAGCTGGTAGAGCCAGGTGAATTGGAGCCTAATTTTATTCATACTCCAAGTATTTTTGTAAATCGAATTTTTCAAGGTGTCGACTATGAAAAACGAATTGAACAGAGGACCATTAGCCAAAACAAATAGAATATGTTAACTAAAGAGCAAATTGCCCAACGCATCGCCCAAGAACTTCAAGACGGATACTACGTGAATTTAGGCATTGGCATCCCCACACTAGTGGCCAATTATGTTCCTCTAGGTATGAATGTGACCCTACAGTCAGAAAATGGACTTTTAGGTATGGGGCCATTTCCGACAGAGGCTGAAATAGATGCGGATTTGATTAATGCAGGCAAGCAAACTGTGACTACATTACCGGGGTCTGTTTTTTTTGACAGTGCTAACAGTTTTGCTATGATTCGG
Source organism: Bacteroidota bacterium (assembly GCA_024645005.1). GTDB lineage: Bacteria > Bacteroidota > Bacteroidia > NS11-12g > UBA9320 > UBA9320. The sequence goes on along the minus strand of JAHEGS010000012.1, from coordinate 19,389 downwards.
TCTGGTCGTGTTGATTTAACCGTTCTTGGAGCTATGGAGGTAAATGACAAAGGGGATATTGCTAATTGGAAAATCCCAGGTAAAATGGTTAAAGGCATGGGTGGAGCAATGGATCTAGTAGCATCTGCTCAAAATATTATTGTAGCTATGCAGCACACCAATAAATCGGGAGAAAGTAAGTTGCTTTCAAAATTGACTCTTCCGATAACTGGTCTTGGATGTGTCAAGAAAATTGTGACTAATCTATGTGTTATAGACGTTACATCACTTGGATTTGAACTAAAGGAACTAGCTCCTGGCGTCTCTGTAGATGATGTTCAAAATGCCACAGAAGGAAAACTAATTGTTGATGGAGATATTCCAGAGATTCAATTTTAATATATACTTACTCACTAAAAATTGCTAGAAAGACATGAGGATTATGTCTTATCAAAAGTTACTTTTGCATCAATGAAAGTAACAGTTGTAGGAGCAGGTGCTGTAGGTGCAAGTTGTGCAGAGTACATTGCGATTAAAAATTTTGCATCAGAGGTATGTCTGATTGATATTAAAGAAGGTTTTGCAGAGGGTAAAGCTATGGATTTGATGCAGTGTGCATCACTCAACGGATTTGATACAAAAATTGTTGGAGCTACCAATGACTATACTAAAACTGCGAACAGTGATGTTGCGGTTATAACTAGTGGTATTCCTCGTAAACCAGGAATGACTCGTGAGGAATTAATCGGAATAAATGCTGGAATAGTGAAGTCTGTAAGCAGTAGTTTGCTAGAACATTCTCCTAATGCAATCATTATAGTGGTTAGTAATCCAATGGATACTATGACCTACCTCGTTCATAAAAATACAGATCTTCCTAAAAATAGAATAATTGGAATGGGAGGAGCTTTAGATAGTGCACGCTTCAAATATCGAATTGCAGAAGCTTTAACGTGTCCGTCATCTGATGTAGATGGAATGGTCATAGGTGGTCATAGTGATAAGGGTATGGTTCCTCTAATCGCTAAGGCTACTAGAAATAGTGTGAATGTTTCTGAGTTTTTGTCAGCCGAAAGAATGGATCAAATTGTTAATGACACCAAAGTAGGAGGTGCGACATTGACAGGATTGTTAGGCACAAGTGCATGGTATGCTCCAGGTGCAGCTGTTTCTGAAATTGTGAAAGCAATTGCATTGGATTCTCACAAAATGATTCCGTGTTCTGCTCTATTGGATGGTGAGTACGGAATAGAAGGATTGTCGATTGGTGTTCCATGTATTATTGGTAAGAATGGTATTGAGAGAATTGTTGAAGTTTCTCTTAGTGAATCAGAAAAAAATAAGCTTAAAGAAAGTGCAGCTGGTGTAGCTAAAACAAATGCCCTGTTAGACTAATTTTAGAGAAACAACATCCAATTTTAAAGAGCCTTTAGGGGCTCTTTTTTTATTTCCGTAATGCGATAACTGGATCCATCTTCGAGGCTAAAACTGCTGGAGAAATTCCTGCTATAATTCCTATTCCTATTGCAATCGAAACACCAAATGTGAAGATAGAGGCACTGAAAAAGATTTGAAAAGATGTAAAGTAGGATGCTAATAGTCCAAGTCCTACAACAAAAAGAATTCCAATTAGAGCACCAATTACACAGAGAAAAACGGATTCAAATAAAAATTGTGAAAGAATAAAAAAACGTTTGGCACCTAAAGCTTTTTGTAGCCCAATTATTGAGGTGCGTTCTTTTACAGATACAAACATGATGTTCGCAATCCCGAATCCTCCAACCAATAAAGAGAAGAAACCGATGATACCTGCTGCAATGTCAATCATTCCAAAGGTTTGACTTAAGCTATCGGATACCATGGTTAACTTATTTAATGCGAAATTGTCTTTTTCTTTGGGTTTGAGTTTTCGAATTGAACGCATAATCCGTGTAACTTCATATGATAATGATTTAATATCAACATTCTCCTGACCATTAATCACAATTGATGGTGATGAACTTGAGCCAGTAGGTTTGGCAAATCGCTGAGCAAATTTCGTAGGTAAGACGACAAGATCATCGTATTGAAGACCTCCAATGCTAGAGCCTTGGTATTCGAATACGCCCACGATTGTGGCCTTGCTTCCATTGATAATTGCATTTTTGCCAACAGGATTTCTTCCCTCAAACAGATTTAAAGCAACATTATATCCAACGATTGCACTATTTTTTCCTGTGTTTAAATCAAAGTCATTGAAAATCCTTCCACTAAAAATCTCCCATTGATTAATATCAAAGAAATCACCCGAAACTCCAATGATTTTTACATCCGATAATTCCTCATGAATGGACTTGATTTTATTTTTACCAAACTCAAAATAATAGGCCGTGTTTTTGATAATCTTTTTATTGGAGTCTTTTGTTAATCGCTGATACTCCTTAATGCTTGGTTTGGGCCTATTCATGTATTCCCACCATTTATATCCATTGCCATATGCCCAAGGCCATTTTTTGATGTAAATAATTTTATCACCTAATTTATCTACATTGTTACGGATGTTTTTTTCTAGGGAATAGGTAGCGGTAAAAATTGCTACAATACACGATATGCCAATGGTAATACCTAATACAGAAAGAAAACTACGAAGTTTGTTTGCCCTTAAAAAACGAATAGTTAAGGCTATCGATTCTCTGAATAGTGAGGATAATTTCATTTAATCAATACAAGAGTAACAACTATGACTTATTTCTGAAAATTGTTTCGATAAAATGACCATTTTAGTCTATTCATTTTATAAAACTAGTTGCTAAGTTAATACAAGTTATTTTAAGAGTTTTTCCTTGATTCAATCTCATTAAGAATGAGCTTCTTGACTTCGCCTTTCAAAAAGGTTATTTTCGTACCAAATTTTTGCATTTAAATACCAAATAACTATACATGAAATTATCAGAATTCCATTTTGAATTAGATCAAAAGAAAATTGCATCAACTTCACCATACAATCGAGATGAATGCAAATTGATGGTCGTAGATAAAGCTACGAAGACTATCGAGCATAAAATGTTTAAGGACATTTTAGATGAATTCAATGAAGGAGATGTTATGGTGCTCAATAATGCTAAAGTTTTTCCAGCAAGACTCTATGGAAATAAAGAAAAAACAGGTGCTAAAATTGAAGTTTTTTTACTTAGAGAACTTAATCAAGATTTGCGTTTATGGGATGTGTTAGTTGATCCCGCTCGAAAGATTAGAGTTGGAAACAAATTATTCTTTGGGGAGGATGAACTGGTAGCTGAAGTTATTGACAATACGACCTCAAGAGGAAGGACTATTCGGTTCCTATTTGATGGTACCAATGAAGAATTTAAAAGTGTAGTTGATAAATTAGGTCACACACCTATTCCTAAGTATTTGGAACGTGAAGCTACGCCAGAGGACGAAGAAATGTACCAGACCATTTTTGCTGAAGAAGAAGGAGCAATAGCTCCTCCTGCAGCTGGCTTACATTTCACGAAAGCCCTTATGATGCGATTAGAAATCAAGGGTATTGAATTTGCTAAAGTAAATCTTAATATTGGATTAGGATCGTTTAGACCTGTTGAGGTAGAGGATTTAACCAAACATAAAATGGATAGTGAGCACTTCAGAATTGACCAAGAAGCAGCTGATATTGTAAACAATGCAAAAGCAAACAAAAAAAGAGTATTAGCAGTAGGCTCTAGTGTAATGAGAGCCATGGAAAGTTCAGTTTCTGCATTTGGGATGCTTAATCCAGATGATAATTGGACTGATAAATTTATATTCCCACCTTATGAGCCAAGAATTGCTAATTGTTATTTAACAAATTTTCACCAACCTCAATCAACGCTGATGATGCTAACTTCTGCCTATTTAGATGACCACAAACTAGCCATGGAGGTATATGAAACAGCCTTGAAGAAAGGTTACAATTTCTTATGCTATGGTGACGCACTACTCATAAAATAAAATTAAAGATGCATCTTTCAGCAATCATATTTTGGGGTTTAATTGCATACATTATTGGTAGCATTCCAAGTAGTGTTTGGATTGGTAAATCCTATTTTGGTAAGGATGTTCGCGATTTTGGAAGTGGTAATGCGGGTGCCACGAATACGTTCAGGGTTTTGGGCACTCAAGCAGGAATTATAGTACTTTTATTAGATATTCTCAAAGGAGTCACTGCTGCTAGCTTGGTTTTATACATTCCAAGTGTTTTACATGGGACTGAACTATATATTAATTTGCAATTGTTGTTTGGAATTCTTGCAGTTTTTGGACATATTTTTCCCATTTTTGAGAATTTCAATGGTGGCAAAGGTATTGCAACCCTATTCGGAATGTTGATAGGGATTCACTACATTTTAGCTGTGGCATGTGTAGCTCTTTTTGTAGTTGTTTTATTGCTGACACGATATGTTTCATTAAGTAGTATTCTAGCTGCAATTTCGTTTCCTTTCTTTGCTATATACATATTCCATCGGGATGAACCTTTGTTGATTGCATTTGGTGTTGCGGCGGCACTGATGGTTGTAATTACTCATAAAAAGAACATTATCCGACTATTAAATGGAGAAGAAAGTAAAGCCAATTTATTTCGTAATAAGTCATGATTTGGAATACCGACACACAAGAACTTGAGGATGTTGCCATATTAGAGGATGTTGACAAAGGTTCTTCTATTATTCTTTACAATGATGATGTAAACACCTTTGACCATGTCATTCATTGCTTGGTAAAATATTGTAAACATGACAAGGAGCAGGCTGAACAATGTGCTGTTATTGTTCATTACAAAGGAAAATGTCAAGTAAAAAATGGTTCTGAAGTAGAACTTAAGCCCATATGTCAGGCTCTTCTTGATCAAGGGTTAAGTGCTGCAATAGAAGAACTCTAATATTGTTCTTTTTCGTTGGGAAAGTCTACAGACTTGACATCCTTGATGTAGTCGCTTACTGCATCTTTCATATCATGATATAAATTCAAATATCTTCTCAAGAAACGAGGTGAAAATTCTTTTGTGATACCGAGTAAATCGTGAATAACTAAGACCTGACCATCAACTCCAGATCCTGCACCAATTCCGATTACTGGAATAGAAATGCTTTGGGCAACTTGAGTAGCTAATTTGGCAGGAATTTTTTCCAATACAATAGCAAAACACCCAGCTTCTTCTAATAATTTAGCATCAGCAATTAGCTTCTCCGCTTCTTCCTTTTGTTTTGCACGAACAGTGTATGTTCCAAATTTATATATACTCTGCGGAATTAAACCCAGATGACCCATGACAGGAATTCCAGCAGATAAAATTCGTTTTGCTGACTCAATTACTTCAGCACCACCCTCTAATTTAACAGAATGGGCACCACTTTCTTTCATGATTCGTATTGCACTTCTTAATGCTTCAGAGCTATTTCCTTGATAACTACCAAAGGGTAAATCAACTACAACCAATGCTCGATCTACAGCACGAATAACGGATTGTGCATGATAAATCATGTGATCGAGTGTGATAGGTAGCGTACTATCGTGACCAGCCATGACATTACTTGCTGAATCTCCAACAAGAATAACATCAATGCCAGCATCATCGAGTATTTTAGCAAATGAGTAATCATATGCTGTTAGCATGGATATCTTTTCTCCGCGAGTTTTCATCTCTTGAAGTTGGTGGGTTGTCACCTTTTTGATGTCTTTTTTTGCTTTACTCATGGTTTAGTTTTGTGATTCGATCAGTTTTTTTAATCGGTCTATTTCTCTCAACAGAATCATATTGTCTTCTTTTATTTGCTTGTTTGTGTTTTTATAGTCTGTGTAATCCTTTTTTAAAGATTTATTCTCTTTTTTTAAATCAGCTAAAATGGATGTTAGGTTCAATACAAGATCACCATTTGAACCTTTTTCTACATCTTCTTTAATGGATTCTAAATAGGCTAGTTTGCTTTGATTTTGATTTAAAGCTTGAGTTGTTGAATCAAGTTTGAATGACAATACCTTGTTTTCTGTCTCTAAAAAAGCGGCTCTTGTAACTAAAGTAGTGTCGTAATTCAGCATACTTCGATATTTATCAACCTGTTTTTGAAGGGTAAAAATAGTAGCTTGTTGCTTATCAATTTTTGCCTTAAATATTAGAATAACCTCTTGGAATTCGACATTTGGTTCATTTGTATTTTTTTGTTTTTCAGATGTTATCCCTAATGTGTTCCCCTCTGTTGGTTTGGATTTAAGTAGAAAATTATCAAAAATTAGTTCACTTTCAGCCTCTGAAAAAAGGCCAATTTTACCCTGTTTTAATTGCATGTCAAATATCGTATTGACATAACTTCCATTGATAAAGAAATCACTGTATCCATCGTTTGATCTAATTGTAATGATGTTTTTCCCCGATTTTTCTAATATGGAGTTTTTAACCCAACCAGCGTCTTTAGGTTCGCCAATTAAGATTTTTGATTGTTGATTAAATAGTTTAGTAGCTCTATATTTTCGTTCATTGTTAATCTCAAATAATAGGGCACCATTTGGGTTGGACTGACTGTGGAAAATCACACCTCCACTAGATATTCCCGCATTCTTAGGAAACTTAAGGCTTACAGTCAATTCAAAACTAGCTATGTTGTCCGTTTCTTTTAAATAGGCTATTGATCGACCTATTGTTTCCATTCGATTAATTCGATAACCTCCATTCTCAACAATGGATAACTCCAAACTATTAAATTTTTGAGGAAACATTTTGGTAGAATTATCGTTGAAGTTTTCATAGCACACTGTATCCTGAAAATTAGTGAATACATTTTGACCATGCGTTAAAATAAATGTGCTAATTGTAAAAACAAATGTTAGGAATCTCATTTTATTTGTAAAGCTTTGCAAAGCTAAACTAAAAATATGCAAAAAACGATTTGGAATATTGTATTGCTTCTAGTGACATTCACTTTTTTTAGTGGGTGCGAAAATGAGGTTGATATTGCGGCAGACTGGAAGGAGATAGCTGTCGTATATGGAGCTCTCAATCCAAATCAATCCAAAAATTATGTTAGAATTCAACGGGCCTATTTGGATGAAGATCAGGCAGCTGTAGCTTTTTCGAATAGTGTTGACTCTATTTATTTTGATACCTTGGATGTTTTTTTAGATGAGCTTGTGAATGGTTCTTTTAGCCAAACTTATACCTTAAAAAGAGTAAATGGTAACGATATTGGGCTTGAGAAGGACTCCGGAGTTTTCTACTCAGATAATAATTACTTGTATGAGTTATCGGATCCAATAAAACCCTCTCAGTTCGCTACAGACTATCAATATAGGCTAGTTATTCGTAATCCTAACACAGGGTATGAGAGCAAAGCGAATATAATGAGTATTGGTCAAGCGGAGATAAAGGGTCCTGTCAGTAACACTGGGGGTACGATTTATTTTTTAAATGAATCAATTCCTGTCACATTTCAAGAAGGTAAACATGCTAGAGCATACAAAGTAGAAATGGATTTCAGGGTTCTTGAAACTCAAAAAAATAATCCATCTAATGAACAAATTGTAGATTATAAATGGACCATGGTTAATTTGGGAAAAACCCAAAGTTTAAGAGGGTTTGAATTAGGTAGATATTTGGTAGCATCATCTGGTTTTTTTGCTAATCTAGCTTCTGTTATGCCAGAAAATGAAAACCTTGAGCGAAGACTGGTTGATTTTGATTTGACGTTTTATGGCATTTCAGACGATTTTAATACTTATTTGAGTGTGAATAAACCTTCAATCGGTATCGTTCAGAAAAAACCAGAGTTTTCTAATATCGATAACGGCATAGGACTTTTTGCCTCAAGAAATATCGCTTCATTTGAAAACCTCAGTTTTCATGAAAGCACATCAGGTCTTATCCAAACCAACGAAAAGACTAAGAATCTCGGATTTGTCGAATAGGTGTGTCTTTTTGTCATAGATTATTTCTTCAAATACTGACATTATTATCCTTTTATAAGATGGCATTGTAGTTGTTTCTATGAACACAATTAAAAAATCAAATTAGAATGAGTAAAGTAATTGGAATTGATTTAGGGACTACAAATTCATGCGTTTCTGTAATGGAGGGAAATGAG
>JAHEGS010000012.1:0-11310 GCA_024645005.1 Bacteroidota bacterium | reverse complement strand
GACAATGGAAATGGTGAGCGAAAAGTAGGTGATCCAGCAAAGAGACAAGCAATTACCAATCCGCAAAACACCATTAGTTCGATCAAGCGATTCATGGGATCTACTTTTACAGAAGTAGAGAAAGAAGCTGGTCAAATGGCATACAAGGTGGTTAAAGGAGACAATAATACACCTCGCGTTGTAATTGGTGACCGGAAATACACTCCGCAAGAAATTTCTGCTATCATTCTTCAGAAAATGAAGAAGACAGCCGAAGACTACTTAGGTACATCCGTAGATAGAGCAGTGATTACAGTTCCTGCTTATTTCAACGATAGTCAAAGACAGGCTACAAAAGAAGCTGGAGAAATTGCAGGTTTGAAAGTAGAGCGAGTTGTGAACGAACCAACTGCAGCCGCGTTAGCATACGGTCTTGACAAGAAAGATGTAGATCAAAAAATCGCAGTATATGATTTAGGTGGAGGTACCTTTGATATTTCTATCCTTGAATTGGGAGACGGAGTATTTGAGGTGAAATCAACGAATGGAGACACTCACCTAGGTGGAGATGATTTTGACCGAGTAATTATTGATTGGTTAGCTGAAGAATTTATGGCTGACGAGAATATGGATCTTCGAAAAGACCCAATGGCTCTTCAGCGTTTAAAAGAAGCAGCAGAAAAAGCAAAAATTGAATTATCTAGTTCTACTCAGACAGAAATCAACCTACCATACGTAACAGCTACAGATAGTGGTCCAAAACACTTGGTTAGATCTTTTAGTAGAGCAAAGTTTGAGCAACTTGCAGATGAACTTATACGTAGAAGCATGGAGCCTTGCAAGCAAGCATTGAAAGATGCGGGCTATTCTCCATCAGATATTGATGAAGTCATTTTGGTTGGAGGGAGTACACGTATTCCAAGAATCCAAGAAGAAGTTCAAAAGTTCTTTGGCAAAACACCATCAAAAGGAGTGAATCCTGATGAGGTTGTAGCCATTGGTGCAGCAATTCAGGGTGGAGTATTGACAGGAGAAGTGAAAGATGTACTTCTATTAGACGTTACTCCATTGTCGCTTGGAATTGAGACCATGGGAGGAGTATTCACAACGTTAATTGAGTCCAATACCACAATACCATCTAAAAAATCTCAAGTGTTCTCTACAGCAGCAGATAACCAACCTAGTGTTGAAATTCACGTTCTTCAGGGTGAGAGAAGCATGGCAAAAGACAATCGTACGATTGGTAAATTTCACTTAGACGGAATGCCACCCGCACCAAGAGGAGTACCTCAAATTGAAGTAACTTTTGATATTGATGCTAATGGTATATTGAATGTAAGTGCTAAAGATAAAGGTACTGGCAAAGAGCAAAATATTCGAATAGAGGCTAGTTCTGGATTAAGTGAGGAGGAAATCGAAAAGATGAGAAAAGAAGCAGAGGCAAATGCGGATGCAGATAAGGCTGAAAAAGAGAAAATTGATAAATTGAATTCAGCAGACAACCTAGTGTTTTCTACTGAAAAGCAACTATCTGAATATGGAGATAAGATTCCTGAAGATAAAAAATCAGCGATTGAGTCAGCCAAAGAAGAGCTTAAAAAAGCTCATGCAGCTGGTGATTTAGAGGGAATAGATACCCATATGGAGACCTTGAACAAGGCTTGGGAAGCGGCATCTCAAGATATCTACGCAGCACAACAAGAAGCTGCTGCAGAGGGAGGAGCTGATACCACGGGTACAGATTCTGCAGAATCATCTACTGGAGAGGATTCCAAAGATGTGGAAGATGTTGACTTCGAGGAAGTGAAGTAACAGCCACTTCTAACTATATAATTTTTGAAGGAGTCTTTGAATCTCACAGGCTCCTTTTTTGTTTATAGATTTATCTTATTTCTGTATAGAAATGGCTTTGGATTATCTCTATTATTAATTGTTAATTTTGCATGAGATATTTCCTCAAACAAAGGACTTATCCTATTTTTACACCCTTAAAAATCAAATCTTTTGAAACTATCAATATTAAAAGAAACGAATGCTGGAGAGACTCGGGTAGCTGTGGTACCAAAATCAGTTCAAAAACTGATTAAATTAGGTTTTAAAGTTTGTGTTGAATCAAACGCTGGAGCGAGTGCAGCTTTTTCAGATGAAGACTACAAAGAATCCGGAGCTACCATAGCAAAAACATTGAAAGAAGCAATTGTAAATTCGGATGTAATTATTAAAATTAATCCACCGTCAACAGATGACTTAAAGCATTTAAAAAAAGGACAAATCTGGTTATCTCAACTTTTTCATCGGTTAAATGAAGACTTGATGTCAGCCATAAAAGATAAAGGAGTTTCGGCACTCAGTTTAGATGCTATGCCACGAATCAGTCGAGCTCAAAGCATGGATGTGTTGAGTTCTCAAAGCAACTTATCGGGCTATAAAGCAGTAATATGTGGTGCAGATAATGCAGGTAAAATATTTCCGATGCTAATGACGGCAGCAGGAACTATTACGCCAAGTAAGGTATTGATTTTTGGTGTAGGAGTGGCCGGACTACAGGCAATAGCTACTGCCAAAAGGTTGGGAGCAATCGTAGAGGCCACAGATGTAAGGTTGGAATGCAAAGAACAAACCGAATCGTTGGGAGCCAAATTCTTGACTGTAGAAGATGATGGTGTCAAGGTAGAAGGTGGCTATGCTCAAGAAGTATCAGAAGAATATTTAGCCAAACAAAAAGAGGTAGTAAATAAGTCACTTTCACAAGCAGATATTGTGATAACTACTGCCCTAGTGCAAGGAGCTAAAGCCCCAGTATTGATTTCAAAAGAGCAGATTGAAATGATGAAAAATGGATCAGTCATTGTCGATATGGCTGTAGCAAAAGGAGGCAATACAGAACTCAGTAAGCCAGATGAAACCGTTTATCATCAGGGAGTGAAAATAGTGGGAGTGAGTAATTTCCCAGCTCAATTACCCACGAATGCGAGTGAACTACTGAGTAGAAATATTGATACTTTCTTAACACATCTTGTTGAAGATGGAAAGTTTAAGTGGGATATGGAAGATGAAATCACCAAAGAAACACTCATTGTAAATAATATTTAATTAAAAGAACTTTAAGAATGAATGAAATAATAGAATTTTTCACCCAACATAAAGACATGATTTTTATTGTGGTCTTGATGGTTTTTGTGGGTGTAGAGGTAATTGGAAAGGTGCCAGCTGTATTACATACTCCATTGATGTCGGGTGCAAATGCAATTCATGGCGTTGTGGTGGTAGGTGCCATTATCGTCATGCTCAATTCTGAGCCCACTAATTACATTGCCATGGGGTTGGGTTTTATTGCGGTATTTCTAGGAACACTTAACGTGGTTGGTGGTTTTGTGGTTACAGATCGAATGTTAGAAATGTTTAAGAAGAAGAAATAATGAATTTAGACATCATACATATCATCTATTTATTTGCGTCTGTTACTTTTATTTTGGGACTCAAGATGTTGAGTAACCCAAAAACAGCAAGGAATGGTAATATCCTTGCTGCAGTGGGAATGATAGCCGCGATTTTTGGAACTATCTTTTTCCACGAGGGTGAAGTAAGTAACGTAATTTATGGCCTTATTTTTGGGGGAATTGGCCTTGGAACAGTGGTTGGTTGGTTGACCGCCAAACGAGTTCAAATGACTAAAATGCCTGAATTGGTCTCCTTGTTTAATGGAATGGGAGGTGCATGTGCGGCTTTGATTGGATTGGTTGAGTTTCATCATAATCTTGATAATCCCACAAACATCGCTATCATTCTTGCAGGTATGATTATAGGTTCGGTTTCTTTTAGCGGTAGTATCATAGCTTGGGCAAAGCTGAACGGAACCCTGAAAAATGCAATTCGATTACCTAAATACAATATCATGAATACACTAATCTTAATTGGTTTATTTATTTATTCGGCATATATCGTTAGGTCTGGGACACACAGTGAGGCTCATTTGTATGGTCTTTTTACTGCTGCTATTCTTTATGGAATTCTCTTTGTTATTCCGATTGGTGGAGCCGATATGCCAGTTGTAATATCGTTGTTAAATTCATTTACAGGTCTAGCTGCAGCATTTGGAGGTTTTTTATATGGGAATCAAGTTATGCTTACCGGGGGTATTCTCGTTGGTAGTGCAGGAACATTACTAACACTTGTAATGTGTGAAGCAATGAACAGACCGTTATTCAATGTTATCTTCGGTGCTTTTGGGGATGGTGATACAGCCCAAGCTGCTGGAGGAGTATCTCAAGGAACAATCAAAGAAGTCGGTCCAAGTGATCTTGCAGTTCAAATGAACTACAGCAATAAAATTTTGATCGTGCCTGGATATGGTTTAGCTGTTGCTCAAGCACAACACGTAATAAAAGAATTAGAACAATTACTTGAAGACCGAGGTGTTGAAGTGGCATATGCCATTCATCCAGTTGCGGGAAGAATGCCGGGGCATATGAATGTTTTACTTGCTGAAAGTAATGTAGATTATGACAAGCTTAAGGAAATGGAAGATGTTAATCCTGAGTTTTCTCAAACGGATTTAGTGCTTGTTGTAGGTGCTAATGATGTTGTAAATCCAGCTGCAAAGACAGATCCTACAAGTCCTATATATGGTATGCCAATTCTTGAAGTTGAAAATGCCAAGCATGTTGTGGTAAACAAACGAAGTATGAATGCAGGATATGCAGGAATACAAAATGAGTTATTTTTCAGAGATAAGACAAATATGTTGTTTGGCGATGCTAAAAAGGTACTTACGGAATTGGTGAATGAATTAAAGGCCTTGGATTAATTAGATGAGTTAGCCTTGAATAATTTATTTTACACCACCAATATTAAGAATGAAAATATAACACTTGAAGACCAAGAAGCTGTTCATTGTTCATTGGTGCTAAGAAAAAAAGTAGGAGAAATTATTCGAGTAATTGATGGTAAAGGCACCTTATATAAGTGCGGAATTGACAAGATGAATAAGAGAAGTGTAGAGTGTACTATACTTGATTCTGAGTTTCATGAAAAATTTGAAAATGTCACCATTGCAGTTGCCCCTACTAAAAATAGAGATAGACTTGAATGGATGATAGAAAAGCTGGTTGAAATTGGTTCAGATGAAATAATTTTGATGAATACTGCAAATACGGAACGTACCCGAACTAATTTTGAACGGCTTGAAAAAAAAATTATATCAGCTGTTAAACAAAGTTTACGATTTTATGTTCCCAAAGTTTCAGAAATGGAATTTACCGATGTTTTGAAATTAAACTATCAATCCAAATTCATTGCACATTGCTATGAGGATTTGGTAAAAGATGGTCACTCTTCTAGTATAACTTCAAATAAATTAGTTTTAATTGGTCCAGAGGGTGATTTTTCTAAAAAAGAGGTTGAAATGGCATTAAATCACGATTTTAAGGGATTAAATTTAGGAGATTATAGGTTGAGAACGGAAACTGCTGCTATCGTTGCTTTATCTAGGTTCCAATGAAAATGTATAAATTACATATTGCTTTAGTATGCATCATCTCTTTTGGATTCACGTCCCAGTTCTCCGTAAAGATTGCAAAATTAAAGTATGATGGTGGTGGGGATTGGTATGCTAACCGAACTGCACTAGAGAACCTATCTATTTTTTGTAATTCAGTTTTAAATACGTCAATTAATCCAGCAGATGAAGTTGTCAATGTAGGTAGTAAGGATATTTTTAACTATCCCTATGTGTATATGACAGGGCATGGAAATGTTGTATTTAGTTCCTCTGATGCTGAGAATTTGAGAAACTACCTTTTAGCGGGTGGGTTTCTTCATATCGATGATAATTATGGTTTAGACAAGTTCGTTAGAATTGAGATGAAAAAGGTGTTTCCTGAACTTGATTTTGTTGAGTTACCTTTTGATCATCCCATTTATAACCAGCGGTATAAATTTTTAAAAGGACTACCCAAAATTCATGAGCACGATGGTAAACCACCCCAAGGTTTTGGATTAATTTATAAAGGTAGATTAGTTTGTTTTTATGATTATGAATGTGATTTAGGAAATGGATGGGAAGATGAAGGAATTTATAACGATAGCCCAGAAAAGAGATTAATGGCACTTCAAATGGGTGCTAATATTATTCAATACGTATTTAATAATTAATTCATATTAGAGGCCTCAAGTTTCATTGTTTTAGCGAGTTGAGGACCAAGAAATTTGTCAATAATTAGATGTGCTAAATAGATAATCGGGGTCATGATAATAGCAACAATAAATTTGAATATGTAGTTACACGTTCCTACTGCCAAAAAAAGGCTCCAACTCCAATCGGCTCCAATTTTAAATGCAATAAATAAAACAACGAAACTATCGATGAGTTGACTAATTAATGTACTTCCTGTTGCTCTAAGCCATATTTTATTTTCTCCAGTGATTGATTTTAGTTTCTGAAAAACACGTACATCAATAATTTGTCCAATCAAGAAGGCAGTAATTGAACCACCAATAATCCATAAACCTTGACCAAATATTTTTTTGAAGGCATTTTGAAAATTAGGGATACCTTCAGATGTTGCACTTTCAATCCACCAGGATGCCGGAGTCAAATGAATGGCAAAGTAAACTCCAACGAATGCATAACTGATGAGAGCTACTGTAAGAAATGACAAAAAACGAACTCCTTTGATTCCAAAATACTCATTGATAACATCTGTTAGAACAAAAACAATGGGCCATAATAGAACCCCAGCAGTAAGGTTAAAGCTAATTTTTTCTCCAAAAAATGAATAACTAGACGAATCAATCCCTATGGTTTCTTCTAGGGAAAAAATTTTTATTCCAATAAATTCAGCAATTAGTGCATTAGCTACAAAAAAACCTCCAAGTATGAAGAAGAGTCTATTTTCTTTTTTGTTTAAAATGTTCATTTAATAGTAGTGTAAATCGACGTGTGGAAATATAGGCACAATCCTTGTCAACAACAATATTATAATTGTGCTCTGATATGATGAAATATATTTTTTGTCTGATATTCTATTTAAGTTGTTTTACTGGATTTGCTCAAGATGCAATTTCTTGGTACAACTCAGGGATTGATAAATTTGAGGAAGGGAATGTTTTAGGAGCAATAAAAGATTTCGATGCAGCGATTAAATTAGATCCAAAAATGGCAGAGGCTTATTGGGGAAGAGGTAGTGTTTATGCTGAAATGGAAGAATTTGAATCCGCGTTGAAAGATTTAAATACATGTATAAAAATTAATCCTGGTGTTGGAGATGCATTTTACAATCGTGCCTTTGTTTTTATGGCTATGGATGAACCACAGAAGGCGTTAAATGATTTGAATATGTATGTCTTATTAAACCCTAATGATATTAATGGCTATTTGTCGCGATTAGATATTTTGGTAAAGTTTGGAATGAGAAGCGAAGCATATGCAGACATGGAAAAAGCTTCTAAACTCAAAGCGTCTAGTCCCTCAGAGTTTTTGCAACGTTCGAGGATCAGGTATTTAATGAAAGATACCATCGGATGCCTTCAAGATTTGAATGATTGTATTTCTCAATCACCTTCATTTATTGAAGCTTATTACTTGAGAGGCAAATATCATTATGAGTTTGGGAATAATAATTTAGCTATTCAAGATCTGAATATTTATTTGCTTTCAAATGAGAAAGATGCTGATGCTTTTGTCATAAGAGGAGAGTGTTATGCTCGTCAAAATGAATTTTCCATTGCGGTAAGTGATTATTCTAAAGCGATTAGTATTGATGGTATTAATCCCACTTACTACTTTGATAGAGGTTTTTTCTACCTTCAACTTCAGGAGTATCAAAATGCTCAAAAGGATTTTATTAAGGCCATTGCCTATGACCACCAAGATATTCGTTTGGCTTATTTTAATTTGGGAATTTCATCTTATCGTCTTGGACAAAAAGATGAAGCTTGTGAACAATGGAGGAAGTCTGAAAATGTAGGAATGGATTATATCAATAAGTACTGTAAGTAGCTTATTTATTGTTTTTTTAGATTGAAAATACCAAATTTTCTGAAGCCCCATTTTGATAGGCGGTATTGAACAGATACTAATAAAACACCTAATCCATAAATAGCACTGCGTTTTAGATTAATTGAACTAGCATCATCAAAATATTTAGTTGGACATGTCACCTCTCCAATTTCATAGCCGGCATAGAATATTTGAGCAGTCATTTGATTATCAAAAACAAAGTCATTGCTATTCTTCATAATATCAATTTTATTGAAAATTGATGTATCAAAAGCCCTATATCCTGTATGATACTCACTTAATTTCTGATCAATCAGTATATTTTGTATAAGTGTTAGGATTCGATTTGCAACGTATTTATACCATGGCATTCCACCTTTGAGTGCTCCTTTCCCAAGTATTCGAGATGCATACACGACAGGGAATACCCCATTGGCAATAATGCTACACATGCTTTTTACGAGTAAGGGGGTATATTGATAGTCTGGATGAACCATAATGGCAATATCAGCACCAATCTCAATCGCTTTATTGTAGCAGCTTTTTTGATTTCCACCATAACCTTGGTTTTTGTCATGCACAATAACATGATTGATACCAATTCGTTTTGCTAGTGTTGCAGTATCATCTTTACTAGCGTCATCTACTAGAATAGTTTCATCTACAATATCAAAGGGTAACTCATTATATGTACGTTCAAGGGTTTTTGCAGCATTGTATGCTGGAAAAACAACGACTACCTTTTTACCATCTATCATAGGTTATGCAAACATTAAATAAAAGACGAGAGCACCTGATAAATATCCGATTACAGCCAACCAGCTTATTCTTTTTAGGTACCATACAAAATCAATTTTTTCGAGTCCCATAGCAGCAACACCAGCAGCTGATCCAATAATTAAGGAGCTACCTCCAGTTCCAGCACAGAATGCCAGGAATTGCCAAAATCGTCCATTAGCAGCAAAATCTCCTGAAGCTGTAATATCGTACATTCCTTGAGCCGCTGCTACCAATGGAACGTTATCTACTATACTAGATAAAAGACCAATAATAATATTGATAGAGAAAATGTTCCCATCAAAGAAAGTATCTAATTGCTCCGCAGCTGTTCGTAAGTGACCAAATTCCTGAAGAGCACCCACAGCCAACAAAATACCCAAGAAGAAAAGGACACTAGCTGTATCAATTTTTTGTAGCACCCCAATTACTGATAACGGATGTTTTTGTGTCTTACTTTTTCCTTTGTGCATGATTTCTGTGACGGTCCATAGAATACCTAGGCTTAACATCATTCCCATAAAAGGGGGGAGGTGGGTGTATGTTTTGAATACAGGCACAAAAATCAAACCAGCTAATCCTAAAAAGAAGACGAACGTTCTTTCACCTGCAGTTGTTGGATTGGTGTAGTGATCTAGGTTTTCTTGTTTCATAGGTCGAGCTATTTCTCCTTTTAAAGTTAGGCTTAGTATCACCAATGGGACTACCATTGATACAAGGCTAGGAATAAACAAGTCAGTGATAATCTGGGGTACATTTGGAAGTTGTCCTTTAATCCATAACATGGTTGTTGTGACGTCACCGATAGGAGACCAAGCTCCTCCAGCATTAGCAGATATAACAACCATACCTACAAATATCCAGCGTGTTTTAACGTCTTGGATTAGCTTTCTGAGAAGTGATACCATCACAATCGTGGTTGTAAGGTTGTCAAGTGCAGCAGAGAAAAAGAAGGTAAGTACACATATAATCCAAAGTAACTTGCCTGAGTTTTTGGTTTTAATTCGGTCGGTAATCACTGCAAAGCCCTCATGAGCATCGACTAATTCCACAATAGTCATGGCACCTAATAAAAAGAATAAGATGTTGGCTATATCAAACATATGATGGTATAGTCCGCCACTACCATTTATACCGTGTTCAATGGTATGGATAATGTCATGTCCTCCGCTTAGAGAGAGAACATAAATAGTCCAACACAACATTCCTGTTACTAATGCACTGGCAGCCTTGTCAATTTTTAATGGATGTTCAAGAGCAATTCCAATGTATCCTAGAATAAATACGATTATAATGAGTGTAGCCATGTTTTTTTAAATCTGTGGCAAAAAAACGTTTTTTTCTTCACTAAAATGGGGGAAATTATGTACAATTTTAAAGTTAGCACCATCTCGTTGTATTGATATGTGTTGTATACCATTGGAAAGAAGAATGACCGGTGAATCTAAATGCTGAATGTAAGATGTAATTTGTTCGAGCGTTTTTTGGTTCAAATGAACAGATGGAGCTTTACATTCCACAAGTAATATTGGTTGTCCATCTGATCCATAGAATACAATATCGTATCTTTTTTTTGTCTGGGGAAGCATTCTTTCAACACTAATTCTACCCATGGGAAATCCGTTTTTAACTAATTGTTGAATAATATGTTGTCTAACCCATTCTTCAGGTGTGAGTACCACGTATTTTTGTCTAACAGGATCAAAGATTAATTTTTGACCATTATTATCAGATTTTAGTTGAAAGTTAAATTTTTCGAAGTTTAATTGCACTAGTTTTTATTAACCTATGGCCAAAGGTAGTAGTTCATATACAGAATTCAATAATTTGATGCAGCAACTTGAAAAGAATCAGATTGCACCTGTTTATCTATTACATGGTGAGGAATATTACTTTCTGGAACAATTAATAACTAAGATTGAGGAGGTTGTTATCGATAAAGCAACCGCAAGTTTTAATCATCATGTGTTTTATGGAAAAGAAACGCAAGTCTCAGATATTGTAAACATTGCTCGACGTTTTCCAATGATGGCCGATAAACAATTGGTTGTTTTTAAAGAGGCTCAGTATTGCAAATCTCCAGACGCTATTTTTCCCTATCTTGAGAACCCAGTTGAAAGCACCATTTTGGTGTGGTACCATCCAAGTAAAAAACTTCCTATGAATAGGAAGCTGGGAATGGCCATGAAAAAACATGCGGTCATATACACAGGAGAACCTGTTCCTGAGAGAGAAGTATCATCGGTTTCTAAATTGTATATCGAAAAAAAGGGGTATGATATTGAGCCCAAACCATTGCATCTACTTGTAGAAAATAGTGGATTTAAATTTTCTACAATCGTTAAAGAGCTGGATAAGGTATTTTCTAATGTTGAGCCAGGGAATAAAATAAGAGAAGAACAGATTGAGAAATATGTAGGCATCAATAAACAGTATAACATTTTTGCATTACAAAAAGCAATGGCCAAAAAACAGAAAAATCAGGTTGTTGAAATTTTAAATTATTTTAAGGCGAATATTCATAATCATCCTATTGTTATGCTCAATGCCTCTCT
>JAHEGS010000122.1 GCA_024645005.1 Bacteroidota bacterium | reverse complement strand
AAACATATTTCAAGAACTGGCTCTGAAGATAATTTATCAAATTTACTCGGGTTAAAATTTTCTTCAATGTAATCAATTGATGGGGATATTACCATGCGGCTGTTTAAATCATCATTATTACATTCATTAAATTCTGGAATCTTATTTAACTTAAGCGAGAGTTTTGCAACGCGACCTTTTGATCTATGATGTTTAATTCTTCTTTTCACATCCGTATCAAGATTCTGCGAACCAAGAAGACTTGAATAAGTTGAACGCGGATCAGCATTAGAAATAATAGTTTTTCCAAAAACTTTTTCACCGTTATGAAGCTCGACTCCAATGGCTCTATCATTTTCAATTAAGCAATTTTTTACTGATGCTGAGGTTTTTATTTCAACATTATTTTTACTACATTTATCAAGAAGAACTGAGATAAATTTATTTGATCCTCCTTCTATTTCGTAGATACCGCCAAAAAGAGAATTGCCATGGATAGCCATTCTATATAATAGGTTAATCAACGATCCCGGGGATCTTGGGCCTAAGTTTGATCCTAATACTGCATCATGAGCTATAAGCCCTTGAAGCAGGGCACTTTCAAAATTATCTTCAAGCTCATCAGCAATATTTAACCCTATCATTCTTGCGAATTCATTAAATCTTTTCTTACCCATCATTCTTACATTAAATCCTAATTTAAAAAGTTTTAGGTAATCAGAAAAACTATTATTCATAACTCGTGGGGGTGAATCCATCATAAATCCCCCAAGTGTTTTTGAGAACTGTGTCATTTTATTATCAAATTCAAGATATCGATCAGCATCTTGAGTAGAAAAATTCGAAATTGTTGCATGATCAATATGCTGATTGCCTATAAGTCGAATGTGTCTACCAGACTCAGAAAGGGCGATAGAGCCTTTCGGGTTATATTGAAGATTCAATCCGCCAATAGACTGCGTGACGCTATTGGGTATTGAAGGTATATAATTTATTATTTCATGATTTGCTAAACCACCACATGTTTCCCGTGCTTCACAAATCAAAACTTTTTTATTTTTTTTGGCAATAATATTTGCGCACACAAGTCCATTATGTCCTCCACCAATTATGATGGCGTCATATTTTTTTTCCGACATTAATAATAGTTTCCTTTTTGAGGTATCTTCATGTCTATCAAAACTTCTCTTGCTGCATTTGCTCCAGGCGCACCCATAACACCTCCACCGGGATGAGTTGATGAGCTACATATATACATATTCTTAAGAGGTGTCCGATATTGAGCATAACCAGGAACTGGGCGATTAAACATAAGCTGATCCATTGTGAGCTCTCCTTGAAAGATATTTCCTTCAGTTAAGCCTACTTCGCTGTCTAAGTCTTTTGGAGTTCTGACTTCGTAGTGATTGATTAAATCTTTGAAATTTGGAGAAAACTCTGAAATACAGTCTACTATGTGTCTACCAAACTCTTGTTTTCTCTCTTCATTCCATCCTCCATTAGCCAGATTAAATGGAACGTATTGGATAAATACTGACATGTAATGTTTGCCTGGAGCTGCCATTGTAGGATCACTTTTTGATGGAATACACATATCAACATAAGGATTTCTAGACCACTGGCCTCTTTTCCAATCATCATATGCACCTTCCATCTCTTCAATTGTTTCAGTAAAGTGCATATCTCCGCCCCCACCTGGGTCACCTTCTGGTATGCATGGAAAATCAGGCAAACCATCCAAAGCTATATTTAACTTTCCAGATGAACCACGAATTTTAAAATTTTTAATTCTTTCAACAAATTCTCCAGGGAGAACTTTTTCCTCTGTAATTTTTAAAAAAGTTCTTTTAGCATCTAAATTCGAAACAATTTTTTTTGCGTAGTATTCATTACCATTTGTAGTAGCTACACCAATTGCCCTTCCATTTTTTACAATAACATTACTAACTTCACTATTAGGCTTAACTTCTCCACCATGATCTTCTAAACATCCCATCATCGCTTTTGTAATTGAACCCATGCCTCCACGTGAGTAACCCCATGAACCAACTGACCCATCAACCTCACCCATATAGTGATGAAGAAGAACATAGGCTGATCCCGGCGAACATGGTCCCAAAGCAGTACCAATAATTGCACTTCCAGCTAAGTGTGCTTTTGTAATTTCACTTTCAAAATACTCATCAAGATAATCTCTTATACTCATTGTATAAAAACGTATTGTATCATAAATTTCTTTTTCGCTTAATCCACCCAGTTCATCCTTAGCTGCAAAATGTTTTGCAAATTCCAATGCGCCAAAAATATCTTTTGGTTTAAATGACGTTAAGTCAGGAGGAGTCATTTTTAATAATGGTTTAATAATCTTACATTGTCTCAGTACATCTCTGCTGTATCGCTCATAGGCTTCTGCATCTTTGTGAGAATGACGTCTGATAGCATTAATTGTCATATCATGGTCGTGGTAGTGAGCATAATAATCACCATTTCTCATCATGGTAGCACTTCCTTCATAAGGAATGATTTGCAAACCATATTTGTAAAGTTCTAAATCTCGCATAATTTCTGGTCGAAGAAGGCTACAAACATAAGAACAATTTGAATATTTCCACCCTGGATATAATTCTCTACTTACCGCTGCTCCACCAATCCACTCATTCTTTTCTAACACGAGAACATCAAGACCAGCTTTAGCCATATAACTTGCAGCTGTTAACCCATTGTGGCCTGCTCCAACAACAATTATATC
>JAHEGS010000187.1 GCA_024645005.1 Bacteroidota bacterium | reverse complement strand
GCGATTTCTTTATGACGCCAATTGTCTACAATATTCCACTTCAAATACTTTCATACGAAGTTGCTCTTCTAAGGGGAACTGATATTGATCAGCCAAGAAACCTAGCTAAGTCAGTTACTGTGGAATAGTTTACAACAGTGAATAAGGATCCTTTATTAGAAGCAAAAGAGATAGCAAAAAAAGTTCACGGGAATCAGACAGATAAAAAACAATATCCATATATGGCTCATATATTAGATGTTGCTTCGAGAGTTTCCCACCTTGGAGAAAGATACGAAATAACTGGTTTACTCCATGACGCAATTGAAGACGCAAGTAAGCACCCCAATGGAGAGGATTTTAAAAAAGAGATAACAAATCAGATAGAAAAGTCTTTCGGCAATGATGTGATAGAGGCAATTCATGCAATGACGAAATTATCATCAGATGATTATTTCAATGATTATTTACCAAGGGTAAAGAGGAATGAGATTGCGAAACAAGTGAAAATTGCAGATTCGTCACATAATCTATCAAAAGCACACCTTCTAATTAATGAACCTGTCTTGCAAGACAGGTTACGAAAAAAGTATATAAAAGTCCTTAATGAACTGGGGGAGGACGGATTGTCCTGTGAAAAACCAATAATTTATCAAGATGAAGAATGGGTAGAAAAGAAATGAAAATTGTTTATGTAGATATGGATAGTGTCTTAGTTAACTTTCAAAGTGGAATAGATTCTTTAACAGACGAACAAAGACAGACTTTCAAAGATGACTTAGATGATGTGCCTGGAATATTTTCAAAGATGAAGCCTGTTGATGGTGCAATCGAGGCATATGAAGAACTCACAAAACACTTTGATGTTTATATTTTGTCTACTGCTCCATGGAACAATCCCTCTGCATGGACGGATAAACTCCTTTGGGTTCAAGAGTATTTGGGTGAATTAGCATACAAGAGACTGATACTTAGTCACAACAAGAACTTAAATGCTGGAGATTTTTTGATAGATGATAGAACTGCAAATGGTGCAGGAGAATTTAATGGGGAGCACATTCATTTTTTAAGCGAACAATTTAAGAATTGGAATGATGTACTAAATTACTTAATTCCAAAACACTCTGTGATTGTGGAGTAATTTAGAGCAGTGAATAAGAATAGAGTATCAGGGCTTTGTCATGAACTAGTGCAGCTTGAAAGAGAATTTTTCTTTGGAACAGAGGATGAGCAAAGGTGGATGCCAGAGTTTCAAAAGGAATATTCTGCAATTATGTGCCCACCCTTTATGGGTGAGAAATACAAAAGAAAGGGACTACTGTTATTAGGTATTAACCCAGGCGTCGGTAAATCAAACAATCTAAATCAAGGAGATGAATTGCTTTACACCCCATTAAGCTTATTCAAAGACAGCGAAGACAACATTGATGAAATATATTGGCAAAAGTTTGTTCCAGCGTTTGTGAAAGCAAAAAAAACCTTTCCTATATATAGTCAGCATGTGGAGCCTAGTCTTTTGGCGGCAAAAAAAGAATTAGAGCAGATATGTTATTTAAATATTCTGCAGTATAGATGTAACAAAAATAACTATCCAAAAGGTAAAAAAGATCTTGATAAAATCATGCCCAAAACAATTAATAACTTTGCTAAGCCGTTCTTGAGTTTAGCTGATCCAGGAATGGTAGTTTTTTTAGGGCAATGGGTAAAAAATCAAATATATAACTACTGGGATGACTTCCCATATGAGCATGTGGTTTGGGATAGAGAGCAGGCATCTACAGAAAGGAGAGAATTAAGTAGAAAGAAATGCCTCAATGTTCTAGAAGAGTGGTTTGATGAATAAAGTAGAGAAAATAAAACAGATATATGAAAACTTTTCTAATGAATATTACTCAGATAAATTTGATAATCTCAGAGAGGCTTTAAATATAATCTCAAAGAAAGAAGAAAAAAAATTTCCACATCCTTTAGGGAGGTTTATTATTTTCTATTCTTTTCCTACCGCCAACCCTAAGCTAGTAATAGTGGGAAATAACCCTTCCTGGTTTTATAAATCGAAAACAGCAACAGATGATAAGGGATTTAATATAGCAGAAAAAAATCTTGAAGATGTCGCTGAAAAAATACCTACCGTCAACTCATACAGGGAACATGATCATAAATTTGGCAATCAAATGATAGATACATTCAATTATTGTGGAAAGCCAGAGTGGATAGATACTTTGGTTGGCTTAAATAGGTTCTTTATTCAGACGGGGGGCGGTGGAACCGCTGAGCTAAAAAAAGAATGCAGAAAGCTGGATGAGGCAAATGAAAATACCTATTCTGAAATAGAGAGTTTATGTACATATTTTACAAGAGAGTTGATAGATATCCTCAATCCTAAATTAGTTATACTTATAGGAGACGATGCAAAAAAATCAACTTTTCCAGATGCTGAGGAATATCCCAGAAGCTATGATGAAAATAGAATTACCTTTCTTGAGGCTATTCATCCATCCAATAGAAATGGTGGTTGGATTAAAACCGCAAAAGATATCAGAAACTTCATGGAAGATAATTCACTGTTGTGAACAAAACCGTTACAGTAGAGTAGTCTTAACCCAACCTTAATTTTAACCTCGCATTCTGCGGGATTTTTAAAAATCTCTAAAACCTAAACCCGGCAAAAATAATCCTAAAAATTTCACCCACTTTTCCGTGTTAGAGAAAGTTATGAGGTGTTGATATGACTTGTTGCGGTCTTTTATGTGTAGTCAAAAGACAATTAAGAGGGGTTGTG
>JAHEGS010000185.1 GCA_024645005.1 Bacteroidota bacterium | reverse complement strand
TAGCTCCCAAGGCTTTGATGTTCAATGCCACATTTGCTGCACCGCCTAGTCGTTGTTCTTTTTTTTCTAGGTTGATGATAGGTACTGGAGCTTCAGGGCTATTTCGGGTACTTGAGCCATAGAAATAGGCATCAATCATACTATCACCGACAATTAATGCGGTGGTTGAGTTCCATTGATTAAATATGGTCTTTAAATTACTCAAGTTAATGCCGCTTTGATTCTTGCCATAGCCTCTCTCAATTCTTCTTCGCTACTGGCATAACTGATTCGTACATGCTCGTCCATACCAAAGGCAACACCAGGAACTAGACTTACTAACGCGGTGTTGAGAATATAATCGCAGAAGTCAAGACTATCGTTGATGGTTCTACCTCCAAATTCTTTTCCGTAGAGTGCACTCACCTTTGGGAATAAATAAAAAGCACCTTTGGGCGTGTCTGTTTCGATACCTGGTATTTCACTGAGCAATTCAACAATCAGGTCTCTTCTTCCTCGGAATGTATCAACCATTTGTTGAGTGGGTTTCATGTCTCCATTAATTGCCTCTGCAGCAGCCCATTGTGCAATGCTGTTGGCACCTGATGTAAATTGACCCTGTAGTTTATCACATGCTGCAATAATCGATTTTGGCCCAACCATGTATCCAATTCTCCAACCAGTCATGGCAAAGCCTTTTGAAACACCATTCACGATGATGAGTTGATCTTTGATTCCGTCAAATTGAGATATGCTAGTATGCTCTCCTTCAAAATTGATATGCTCATAAATTTCATCTGATATGACGGTGACATGAGGATGTTTTTTTACGATATTAGCTATTTGCTGAAGTTGGTCATGAGACAGCGAACTACCTGATGGATTACATGGGCTAGAAAATAAGATTACTCGGGTTTTATCGTTTATAGAATGCTCAAGTGCCTCAAGGTCTATGGCAAAGCCATCTTCAAATTTAGACGGTATAAAGACGCATTTACCTCCTGCAAAATTGACCATTTCCGAATAACTCACCCAATAGGGTAAGGGTATAATGACTTCTTGTTTGTGATCTACTAAACTTAAAATGGCATTCAT
Organism: Bacteroidota bacterium; assembly: GCA_024645005.1. GTDB lineage: Bacteria > Bacteroidota > Bacteroidia > NS11-12g > UBA9320 > UBA9320. The sequence continues at coordinate 1,690 of JAHEGS010000185.1, read as the reverse complement.
GATGCATTGTTTAGCACCTGTGCTTACCATCACATTTGAAGGAGCCACTTCCATGTTGTAATCTCTTAAAAACTTATTACAAATGGCCGATTTCAATTCTGGAATTCCACCAACGGGGGTATATTTTGTTTTACCTGCATCAATGGCTCGGATTGCTGCATCTTTGACGTGTTGAGGGGTGTCAAAATCAGGTTCACCCAAACTCAAACTGATTACATCTTTTCCCTCAGCTTTCAGTTCTCTGGCCTTTTTAGCCATTCCAATGGTTAGTGACTCTTTAATTCGATTTAATCTAGCAGTAAAGTTCATGATATATTCAAAACGAAGTTATTACTTTTAGGGGGGCAATGACTTCAAATGTTAATTTTTGTTAAAAAGTTTTTTTATCAGTGTTGGAATTAAGTGTCAAAATTCAGTGTTTTTGGGTGTTTTATTGGAACCAATATTGGAATTTAAGGACAATACCGCGGTTTTTTGTAGAAAAATCGGTCGTAAGGTAATTTTCACTGAAAACCAGATACAAGTCACTCATGGGTTTAAATCTCCATTGAAGCCTACTATTGATGTTGAAGTTTTCAATCTGGGTGTTATATTGTAAGAAGGTAGTGAAAAACACACTTTTAGTGAACGCTAATTCTGCTTGTGCACCAACCAACATGAGGTTTTTATTCTCTGGTATGTTTGGCACTTTGAAAATATTTTGATTCACATAGATACCAAATTTACCAATGGGTTGCCATCGGTAATTCAAAGCTGTATTAATGCTTGTTCTTTTGCCATCAAAGTATTGTCCAAAAGTATAGGATGCCTCTAATGAAAGGGGTTTTCTGGCGTTTGATTCATAGGATAGCTTCGTGTTTTGGTAGGTATAGTCTCCTTTTAAGGAAATCGCATTGGTATCTCCAGTAAAAGTCATATCGGTATCAAAGTAAAGTTTTGTGAACCAATGATTATAATCCAGTCTGAATTCACTGGTATTATTTAATTTGAGTTTGTAAGTATGTCTGAGCTGATTGTCAGTGAGATTGTATTCTCCGTCTGTATACCGGTCAAGATATGATTCAAATCTTTGAGAAATAAACCACGTTTTATTATTTGGATAATATGTGTAGGCAATCATAGGTTCAAGTCTCCAGTAGGTTTGTCTTCGAATCGTGTTTTGTTCTGGATCAAATCGCTCAGTACGTGGTACAAATCCAAAATCTGCACGATAGTTCTGGCCTACATATTCGTGGTTCCACATAATAAACCAATTGGGAGTGTTATATGCTAGCCAAGAAGCATGCGTATAGCTATTGCTGAGTTTGTCAGGTTTGAATGATTGGTGGTAGAAGAATTTACCGGCCCATCTTCTATCTAGAGTATTAAAGTTGAAATCAGTTCCAATGATTCGATTATAATCCGTTTGATTGATTTTAGATGATTTAAAACTATTTCTATTGAGTCCAATGAAGCCAATGGTACTGTTTTTTAAAACCCTACGTTGAAGTGCGGCTACTGTGTAATTCTGCTGTGGACTGTTACCTGATGGGTCTGTATGCATATTCATAAGCCCAATTCGCCAGTCTTTATTTAGCTTTCCACTTAGTCTAGCACCCCCTACAATGGGGACAATATTCCCATTATTGAGTCCAATTTTTCTAGAGAAGAAAGGTCTTATCTGTCGAAAGCCAAAATCAGAAAACAAATC
>JAHEGS010000180.1 GCA_024645005.1 Bacteroidota bacterium | reverse complement strand
GTTTTAATAAATTTATGCCAGATGCAGTAATGCATCTTGCTGCAGAAAGTCATGTAGATCGGTCAATTGATACACCTTCAGTATTTATACAATCCAATATTGTTGGTACATATGAAATATTAGAAGCTTCAAAAAAGTATTGGGAGTATCGAGGGAAGCCAGAAAGTTTCAGATTTCATCATATTTCCACTGATGAAGTTTATGGTTCGTTGGGAAAAACAGGTTTATTTACTGAAAGCACACCTTACGACCCCAAATCACCTTATTCAGCATCCAAAGCATCATCAGATCATTTAGTTCGGGCATGGCATGAAACATATGGTTTACCAGTTATCATAACGAACTGTTCAAACAATTATGGACCATTTCACTTTCCAGAAAAATTAATTCCCGTTGTAATCTTAAATGCAATTTCAGGTAAGCAAATTCCAATATATGGGAAAGGCGATAACATACGTGATTGGCTATATGTTGAAGATCACGCAGATGCATTATTAACAGTGATAATGAATGGCGAAATCGGAAAAACTTACAATATAGGTGGTGAAAATGAAGTAACCAACTTAGATTTAGTGAATAAAATTTGTGCTTTACTTGATGAATTGTTACCTCAAGAAAAACCATATGCAGACCAAATAACATTTGTAACTGATCGACCTGGCCATGATCAAAGGTATGCAATTGACCCATCTCGCATTAGAAATGAATTAAATTGGAGACCTTCTGTAACTCTAGATGAGGGGCTGCGAAAAACAGTACTGTGGTATTTAGAAAATAGAGATTGGTGGAAAGCCCTTCAAAGCCGTGATGGCGTTGGCGCTCGACTTGGAAAAATAAAATGAAAATACTCTTATTTGGGAAAACAGGCCAGGTAGCTAAAGAACTGTGCAATAGACCTAATGTGACCGCAATAGGTCGTGATAAAGCTGATTTTACAGAGCCCCAAAAAATAATAGAAATTGTTAAATCTACAGATGCAGATATCATAATAAATGCAGTGGCATATACTTCTGTTGATCTTGCAGAGGAAGAATTTGAGTTAGCAAATATTATTAATGGTACAACTGTTAAGGAACTTGCAAAAGTTTCTGCAAGTCGGAATATTCCTTTCTTACATATATCTACTGATTATGTCTTTAAGGGAGATGGAAATTTAAATTGGAAAACTACTGATCAAACAAATCCACAAAATTCTTATGGAAAATCTAAACTCATTGGTGAAAGTGGTATACTTGAAGCAGGTGGGCCTCATGTGATTTTAAGAACTTCCTGGGTGTTTTCATCACATGGAAATAATTTTGTTAAAACGATGTTACGTCTTGCTTCAAATAATAATGAGTTAAGTATTGTTAAAGATCAAATTGGTGGACCAACATGCGCGAAAGACATTGCAAACGCACTTTGGAAAATTGCATCTGATTTCTATGCAGGAAACGGAATAACTGGTATTTATCATTTCTCAGGAAAACCAAATTCTTCATGGGCTAATTTTGCATCTGAGATTTTTTCCCAGTCTCAACAAGATATAAAGATTAAACAAATTTTAACTAAAGATTTTTTGACAAAAGCAAAGCGGCCATTAAACTCCAGGTTAGATTGTTCATCCTTAAGAATAGATTATGGAATTAAGCAACCTGAGTGGAAAAAAGGTTTAACAAACGTATTGGCTAATTTAAAATAGGATCAATTATGAAAAAGCGTAAAGGCATACTTTTAGCTGGTGGTTCTGGAACTCGTCTCTATCCAATAACTATGGGAATTTCAAAACAGCTTTTACCAATATATGATAAACCTATGGTTTATTATCCCTTAAGTGTATTGATGCTCTCCGGCATAGATGAAATTGCAATAATAACGACGCCAAATGATCAAGACCAGTATAGAGCATTATTAGGAGACGGGTCTCAATGGGGAATAGATCTTACCTATATTGTACAACCAAAACCTGATGGCCTTGCTCAAGCATTCATACTTGCTGAAGGCTTTTTGAATGGTTCAAAATCAACCTTAATTTTAGGGGATAATATTTTCCATGGTGATGGTATACGAAACTTATTAAAAACTGCACATTCTAGCACAGCTAAAGCTAATATATTTGGATATCATGTTTCAGATCCAGAAAGATATGGTGTCATAGATTTTGACGATGATGGCAATGTTAAATCAATTATAGAAAAACCAAAAAAACCTAAATCTAACTATGCAGTTGTTGGGTTATATTTTTTAGATGAAACGGCTCCTAACAGAGCAAAAAAAATTAAACCCTCGGATCGTGGTGAATTGGAGATAACATCTCTTCTAAATACTTATTTAGAAGATGAGTCTCTTTTATTGCACAAGATGAGCCGTGGGTATGCTTGGTTAGACACTGGTACCCATGCAAGTTTACTGGACGCTGGTAATTTTGTAAGAACATTACAAAAGCGCCAAGGCCTACAAATTGGAAGTCCTGATATAGTGGCGTATGAGAATGGCTGGATATCAAAATCAGAATTAAATGCACGATCTGAAAAATTTTCGAAAAATGCTTATGGGAATTATCTTAAATCAATAGATTAATTTTTCATACGACATTTTATGTCGTAAAAATACATGCGAAAACATTCACATTATATTTAATTTTTTTAACTAAGCACTAAACAGAGAATAAAGTTTATGAAAACACATGCTAAAGCCATTGTCATTGGAGGAGGCGTAGTTGGGTGTTCTGTATTGTATCACCTCGCAAAAGCAGGATGGAAAGATATAATTCTTATTGAAAGATCTGAGTTAACAAGTGGGTCATCATG
>JAHEGS010000018.1 GCA_024645005.1 Bacteroidota bacterium | reverse complement strand
TAAAATTTTAGCAAATATTCTATATAAATACTTTTGAATAAATCCTTTTACATTCGAATTAAATTATGGATTATAAAAAAGCATATGAACGTTTAAATATCAATCAAAAAATTGCTGTAGATACCATTGATGGATCAGTAATGGTTGTTGCAGGGCCAGGAACAGGAAAAACACAGGTATTAGGAGCTCGTATAGCAAATATTTTAAAAAAAACAGATACTCAGGCTGAAAATATCTTGTGTTTAACTTTTACTGAGGCAGCAACCTCAGAGCTAAGAAACCGAATAAATTCTATGATAGGCTCCGAGTCCTATAAAGTGGGTATTTACACATACCATGGATTTTGCAACATGGTTATTCAAGATAACAAAGATGTTTTTGGAGTTCAACACTTAGATCCAATATCTGAATTAGAAACCATCGAAGTTTTAAGAGAAATTATTGATGAACTCCCACCTCAAAGCCTATTAAAAAGATATGTAGGGGATGTTTATTTTGATGTAAAAAATCTAAAAAACCTTTTTGCTCTTCTTAAAAAAGATAACCTATCATCAGGTGAAATTGAAATAAAAGTTAAAGAAGCCAAAGAAGCAGCATTACTTGATGAAACCTATTATTACAAGAAAAAATATGGAAACAATTTGGCAGGGGATTTAAATCAAAAAAAATATGACACCTTCGCCAAAGGCTTAGATAAACTTTGTGAGGCATCAAAACTTTTAGATGTCTATCAACAAAAATTGAAATTTAGAAATCGATACGATTTTAATGACATGCTGTCGTGGGTCTTGGAGGCTTTTGACACAAATGAGGAACTATTGTTAAAGTATCAAGAGTCCTTTCACTATTTTTTAGTAGACGAATATCAAGATACAAATGGTGTTCAAAACAAACTACTGTATAAGTTGATTAGTTACTGGGACAATCCTAATGTCTTTGTTGTAGGAGATGATGACCAATCAATATACAAATTTCAAGGTGCTAATGTTGAAAATATTCATGAATTCTATAAGCGTTATGAAACAAACATTAAGTTGGTTGTTTTAGATCAGAATTATCGATCAAGCCAACATATACTTGATGCAAGTAATTTTTTAATTAAAAACAACAAGGAAAGGTTGGTGGGTAAAGTGCCTAATTTAAATAAAGATATAATCGCCGCAAATAAAAAGGTGGCAAAAATTAAACCAGCCATTTATGTTAATGAATATCCCAACACTTTCCATGAAATAGTAAATATTACATCTAAACTTAATGAACTAAAAGCTAACGGAGTCTCTTTGTCTGATGTCAGCATTATGTATCGCAATCACAAACAAAGTGATGAATTAATAAATTTTTTGGAGAGTGAGGGCATAAGTTACAATGTCGCAAAAACTCAAGATGTTCTTCAAATCCCCATAGTTAAACAGCTGAACACATTTTTAGAGTATATTAAATATGAGTCAAACAAGCTAGATAGCGGTCAGCACTTACTTTTTGAATTATTTCACGCACATAATTTTAACCATATTAACTCAACAGAAATAGGTTTGATTAGTAATGTTATAGCCAAAGAAAAAAATATGGGTTGGAGAGAGTATATCCATTTCAGGGTTTCAGATTTTAATTTAACAAAAGAGAGTAAATTGGAACTGAAAGCATTTTTGCAGGATATTGATTATTGGTTAAAAGAAATACATAATTTGACTCTTCAGGATTTTGTTGAGAAATTTATGTCTAAAATGGGTTTTGTTTCTAAAGCACTTAGGAGTCAAGATGCAACATTCAAAATCCAATGCCTAAAAACCTATTATAATTTCCTAAAAGAAGAAACAGGAAGAAACCCATATCTTAATTTGAGTGAGTTTTTAGATAAAATAGAACTCCTGAAGAAAAATAATTTGGGTTTAAAGTTGAATAAGATAATCCATGGCGTTGAGGGTGTTAATTTAATGACAGTTCACGGTTCAAAGGGATTACAATTTGATTATGTTTTTATGATGGGTTGTACCGAAAATTATTGGGAGAAGGATCGAAATTCTTTACCATTTAAACTAAATGTGTTGTTACCTGGGGAGCCTAAAGAAGCTCTAAAAGAAGAGTCAAGAAGATTGTTTTATGTTGGTCTTACAAGAGCTAGAAAACACTTGCAAATTAGCTTTTCGCTTAAAGATGATAAAGACAAACCTTTAATGAGAAGTCTTTTTGTAGAAGAGGTATTAGAAAGTAAGGTTTGTGAGCTTAACAAAGCTCATGCTTCTGAAGACGAATTGCTGCATTTCTTTGACTATATGTTAAAGCCTATAGAGAAAAAAAGTATTCAATTATTTGAACAAGAATTTGTCAAAAAAGAGATAGAAAATTTTAGGTTGAGTGCTACTAATTTAAATAGTTACTTAAAATGTCCCGTATCATTTTTTTATCAGAGTATTGTCCGTGTACCATCATCTAAAAATGATAGCATGACTTTTGGTTCGGCTATTCATTCAGCAATTGACAAATTTTACTCAGAGAAAAGTAGTATTAAATCAGATGCAGATGCAATTAAAATATTGACTAGCGAGTATGCGAGAGAAATGAATGCTAATAGAGAATCATTTACAACAGCAAATTTTGATAGAAGGTTGTATTACGGAAAAGACATATTAACGAGGTATTATCAAAACTATTCGAATCAGATTTTAAATGAAGAAAATGTTGAAACAGAATTATCTTTTAATAATTGCGAAATAGATGGTGTTCCAATTCGTGGTCAAATAGATAAGTTGACAATAAACGAAGGAAAGGTACATGTTGTAGATTTCAAAACAGGTCAACATAAATACGGTAAATTGAAGGTAAGTGCCCCAATTAGTTTATTAGACAATCCTTCAGAATCTAATTTTGAGAAAAGATATGGTGGTGATTATTGGAGACAAATTTTATTTTATAAAGCACTCATAGAGAGTGATAAGTCAAAGTCACTTGAGGTCATATCTGGTGAAATTGATTTTATAGAGCCTGTTGATGGCGAGTATAAAAAACATAAAGTGGCTTTTAACGATGAAGATTATCTTTTTGTTAGAAATCAAGTTAAAGAGACATATCAACGAATTCAGAATCTAGAATTTAATAAAGGGTGTGATGATGAACAATGTTTTTGGTGTGCTTTTGATAAATACAATTAATTTATTTACTGGTTTGATTTTATTTAGTCTTCAAAAACAAATGATACCTTTGTGTCGTTAAGATAAAAAATGGAATTAGCAGACGTAGTAACCGTATATTCAGAGAAAACACCGAATCCAGAATCTATGAAGTTTGTGGCTAATCGAATGATTTTGCCTAATGATAGTATAGATTTTAGAGTAAAAGAAAATTTAGAAACTTGCCCAATGGCAAAAGAATTGTTTCAATATGATTTTGTTAAAGGTGTTTTTATCATGAATAATTTTGTTTCAGTTACTAAAAAGCAGGATTATGAATGGTTTGACATCATACCACAACTTAAAAAATTTGTACAGGAGTATCTAGAGGCAGAAAAGCCTATTGTAGTCATTAAAGAAAAGCTCACAGACGAGGAAGAATCTGAAGTGGTAACCAAAATTAAGCAACTCTTAGAGGACCATGTAAAACCAGCTGTGGAAATGGATGGAGGAGCTATTGATTTTAAGAGTTTTGATTCAGGTGTTGTGACCGTAACTATGAAAGGTTCTTGTAGTGGATGTCCAAGCAGTACTCTTACGCTAAAAGCCGGTATAGAAAACCTCCTAAAGAGGATGGTTCCGGAAGTTGAGTCAGTTGAAGCAGAAGCAGCTTAATTTCAAGAATTTTACTTGTTAATATCAAATGTTTCCATAAACTTAGTTGTGAAGTTACCCGCTTTGAAGTCGGGATCTCTCATAAGCTTAAGGTGAAGAGGAATAGTTGTTTTGATTCCTTCTACAACAAATTCAGATAGTGCTCGCTCCATTTTGACAATACACTCTTCTCTTGTTTGTGCAGACACAATTAATTTAGCAACCATAGAATCATAATGCGGAGGAATGCTGTATCCTGCATAAATATGTGTATCAACACGAATGCCATGTCCACCAGGTTTGTGTAATACTTCAATTCTACCGGGACTAGGTCTATAATCATTAAAAGGATCCTCTGCATTAATTCTACATTCAATTGAATGTTTTTGAGGCAAATAGTTTTGGCCGCTGATGGGGTGTCCAGCAGCTATTTTTATTTGTTCCTTTATTAAGTCAAAGTTGATTATTTCTTCAGTAACGGGATGTTCAACTTGAATTCGAACATTCATTTCCATAAAATAAAAATTTCGATATTTATCAACTAGAAACTCAACTGTACCAACTCCTTCATAGTTAATAGCCTCTCCGGCTTTAATTGCAGCTTCACCCATTTTTGTTCTCAACTCTTCATCTGCGAACGGGGAGGGTGCTTCTTCGATTAATTTTTGATGTCTTCGTTGAATAGAACAATCTCTTTCTGACAAATGACAGACTTTTCCATATTGATCTCCAGCTATTTGAATTTCAATATGACGGGGCTCTTCTACAAATTTCTCAAGATACATTCCATCGTTACCAAATGCAGCTTTAGATTCTGTTCTGGCACTTTCCCATGCATCATCAAACTCTTCTTCTTTCCAAATTAATCGCATTCCTCTTCCGCCACCACCAGCTGTAGCTTTTAGCATCACAGGATATCCGATTTCTTCAGCTATTTTTTTACCTTCTTTAACATCTTTAAGTAGACCATCAGAACCAGGAACACAGGGTACACCAGCAGCAATCATAGTTGCCTTAGCGTTTGACTTGTCACCCATTCCTTCAATCATTTCAGGACTTGCACCTATAAACTTAATGCCATGATCTCGGCACATTTCAGAAAATGTTGCATTCTCAGAAAGGAAACCATATCCAGGGTGAATTGCGTCCGCATTTGTTATTTCTGCAGCGGCAATAATGTTGGGCATATTAAGATAAGAGAGGGTGCTAGATGGTGGGCCAATACAGACCGCTTCGTCAGCGAACTTTACATGAAGACTATCCTCGTCAGCACTAGAGTATACTGCTACTGTAGATATACCCATTTCTTTGCAGGTCCGGATAACTCGCAAAGCAATTTCACCTCTATTGGCGATTAATATCTTCTTAAACATAGGAATGAGTTAATTTACTTAGGTTCAATGACAAACAGTGGCTGTCCGTATTCAACAGGTTGTGAGTCATCTACTAATACTTTAACGATTTTTCCACTTACTTCAGATTCTATTTCGTTGAACAATTTCATAGCTTCGATTATGCATATTACTTGCCCTTTTTCAATTACATCACCTACTTCAACAAAAACAGGTTTGTCTGGAGAAGACTTTCTGTAAAATGTTCCAATCATTGGCGATTTAATTTCTTCTGTTTTAGATTCTTCAGGAGCTGGTTTAACAGCTTCTTTAACTGTAGGCTTAGCAACTTCTTGAACAATAGGCACTTCTTGAACAGCAACTGGTTTAGGAACAGTAGCGGTTACAGTTTGTGCATTGCGTTTAATTCGAATTTTGAAATCTTTTTGCTCTATGGCAACTTCATCAACCTTTGATGAAGAAATAAATTTGATTAAAGTCTGAATTTCTTTTAAGTCCATATCTTTATAATCTTAAGCGAAAATAGTATAATTAAATTAATCTGTTATGAATTATATGACCACTTTAAATACATAGCTCCCCAAGTGAAACCTCCACCAAAAGCAGCTAAAACTATATTGTCTCCTTTTTTAAATTTAGATTCAAAATCAGAAAACAATAAGGGAATGGTTCCAGCTGTTGTATTTCCGTATTTAGAAATATTAATTAAGACCTTTTCTTCGTCTAGTTCCATTCTGCGTGCTGTTGCATCAATTATCCTGAGATTTGCTTGATGAGCACATAAATAATCTACAGTGTCGCCTGTCAAATTATTTCTATCCATTATTTCGCGACTTACTTCAGCCATGTTGGTCACAGCAAATTTGAAGACAGTTTTACCTTCTTGATATAGGTAGTGCATGTCATTGTCGATGGTTTCGTGTGATGAGGGATGTTTTGATCCGCCCGCTTTAAGGTTAAGATAGTCAATGCCAACACCATCGGATTTTAACACACTGTCTATTATGCCATTTTCATCTTGACTGGGTTCTAATAAAACTGCTGCACCCCCATCGCCAAAAATTACACATGTATTTCTGTCTTTGTAGTTTACGATTGAAGACATTTTATCAGCTCCACAGACAATAACTTTTTTATGCTTCCCGCTTTCAATAAATTTAGAGCCTGTGTCAAGTGCATATAAAAAACCAGAGCAAGCAGCACTCATGTCAAAACCCCAAGCTTTAGTTGCCCCTAGTTTGTGAGTGACAATGTTTGCTGTTGATGGAAAAGCATGATCAGGTGTAATTGTAGCAACGATTACTAAGTCAATTTCTTCAGCTGTTATGCCTCTTTTTTCTAGTAATTGCTCTATAGCTTTGATGCACAATTCACTCGTCGGCTTATCTTTCTCTAGAATTCTTCTTTCTTTGATTCCTGTTCTTGTTCGTATCCACTCATCAGAGGTGTCTACCATTTTTTCAAGGTCGTGGTTTGTCAGAATTTTTTCAGGAACATAACCACCTACTGCTGTTATAGCTGCTCTCATTTGTATGTTTTTGGCATCAATTTTCTGTAGTTTCAGAAATTGATTGTTCAATTTTAGAAATTAATTCTGATTCTACTACGTTTTTTGCAAGTTTTATCATGTTAGAGAATGTTTTAGAATTAGATATGCCATGTCCAACTATTACAGATTTTCGGATTCCCAAAATGGGTGTTCCTCCATAATTTTGGAAATTGAATTTTGATAAAAAATCGTCTTCAACGCCTCTTTTAAGTAAGTTGTAGAAAAATCCTTCACATGTTTTGACAATTACATTTCCAGTAAAACCGTCACAAACGGCAACATCTACTTTATCATTGAATAAATCTCTACCTTCAACATTTCCAATGAAGTTAATCCCTTTTTGTGCTTTTAACATTGGAAAGGCAGTTTTAGTAGTGACATTTCCTTTTTCTTCCTCTTCCCCAATATTGACCAAACCTACTCTTGGATTTTCAATTCCATATACTGCTTTTGCATATTCAGTTCCTAATATAGCAAACTTAGGAAGGGTCTCAGGCTTAACATCACTGTTTGCACCCACATCTACCAAAACACCGGTAACACCACTCTGTTGAGGCAATACAGACGATAATGCAGGACGATCAATGCCCGGAATTCCTTTGACATTGTATAGTGCAGACACCATCATTGCACCTGTATTTCCTGCACCTAAAAAGGTGTCAATTTTTCCTTCTGCAAGGAAGTGCATCCCAACATTTATACTTGACTCTTTTTTGGTAGAAACCGCTTTGATAGGGTGCTCTCCCATACTAATACTTTCGCCAGTGTGAACAACGGTTATGTTTGTGTGACTCAAAACCTCAGCATATTCGCTAAGAGCTTTTGGTTCACCAAAAACAAAAAAGTGCGAATCACAATTATCAGAATTCGCTTCGTTAACTATTGCATTAACGCATTCCTTGGGAGCATAATCACCCCCCATGGCATCTATGCCAATATTCATATCAGATTATTCTGCGTTAGGTTCTAGAACTTGAACTCCACGATACATACCTGTTTCCAAATTCAATCTGTGATATAGATGAATTTCGCCAGTAGATGGGTCTCTGTGAAGCTGTCTGTTGCCTAATTTGTAATGGGTTCTTCTTTTGTCTCTCCTTGTTTTGGAAATTTTACGTTTAGGATGTGCCATTTTATTAATTTATTAATTTTTTTAATTCTGCCCATCTTTCATCTACTTCTTTGTCTGTTTCGTTAGAATCAAGATGCTCAATAGTGCATTTTTTTTGAATTTCGGAATTTTCGCATATCAGTCTAGTGGGTATATCTAAACAAATTTGTTCATATATTGAATCATAAACAGAGTGTACTGGATGATTGACAGATAAGTAATTCTCCTCATTGAGAAGATTATTATCAAGTGTCAATTTTAGCAAATCTTGTCTGGATGTATTTATATAAATTTTAATTTGGTTTAGACATCGTTCACATTGTGATTTGATATGACCAACTAAAGAATAATCTAGAACAATTGTGTCCTCAAATTTTTCGCATTGAATCTCAACATCAAAATCACCATGTTGATATAAACTATTTTCCTTTAATTCAAAGAACGCATCGGTTAATTTGAATCTGAAAGTGTCTTTTTCGTTTTTAAATTTGTTAAAATCAATATCAAATTCAGACAACTTCATTTCCAAAAGTTGGCAAAGGTAAGTATTTTACAATAAAACGCGTTAAATTGAGATGGTTATCTCAAATCAGGAACACCAATACTGAATTTTTCTCTCCTATGTGTTTTAAATCCAAGCGTTTCTTTTGTATTATCATAGTAATTAATCCGATTTCTACGAACTTTATTAATTAAATAGAGTGCGTTAATGAATGATGTTGTATCTCCTATTCCTTTCCCCGCTATATCATATGCTGTTCCGTGGTCTGGCGAAGTTCTTACAATGGGTAAGCCAGCCGTGTAGTTAATTCCGTCGGTAAATGCTAATTGTTTAAATGGGATTAAGACTTGATCGTGGTACATGCCAATTACAGCATTAAAATTGGTTGAATTTTTGGAACCAAAAAAACCATCTGGTGCATATGGTCCTACAACCAATATGTTCTCTTTTTGAGCCTCTTTAACAGCTGGAGCAATTACGTCTAACTCTTCACGACCCATTAACCCATTATCTCCCCCATGTGGGTTGATTCCTAAAACAGCAATTTTTGGTTTGATGATAGCAAAATCGGCTTTTAAATTTTCATTAACCAATCGAATATGATTTAGTACAGATTCTTTTGTGATACTATTGGCTACGTTGTTTAGTGATGTATGACCTGTAACCATGGATACCCTCAATTCCTCATTCATTAAAATCATTTGAACATCAGATTCAAACTCTTTAGCAAGAAATTGGGTGTGACCGTTAAAAGATAATCCTGCTTCAGTAGTTGTCTTCTTATCGATGGGACAAGTTAGTAAGTCAGTTATAAGGCCGTCTTTTACATCAGTTATTGCTAATTGCAGAGCGTCTAGGGCAAATTTCCCTGCTTGAACATTTGGAGAGCCAGGAGTTATTTCGATTCTTTCTCTGCTACAAGTTCTCAGGTTTAATTGATTTTCTTTAATATCAGAGCCTTTTTTAATGATATTGAAATTCAGAGGAGAATAGTCCAATAAATTGGCGTAGTATTTAAAAATATAAGTGTTTGCATAAATGACAGGCGTACAATAATTAAAGACTAACTCGTTGGAAAAAGTTTTTAAGATTAGCTCTGGACCTATTCCGTTAAAATCCCCAATCGTTATACCTATTATTGGTTTATCATTCATTCTGTTTGCAAAGGTATGGTTTCTAGTTTATACTCCCTACTGCAGGTTTATCGGAATTTAATTCAATAAAAAATGATAATTTTAAAATTTAGGCATAATTTTTGAGGGTTGGATTGTACTGCAAAGTCATTGAAAATAGTAGTAGTTTATAGAATGTTATCATTAAATTTGCAGATTCATAAAATATTCTCCCAGAGAATTTACACTTCTAAATAATACATGAGACAGTTAAAAATATCAAAACAGTTTACTAATAGAGAGAACAAGTCGCTTGACAAATATCTCAACGAAATTAGTAAGGTAGCTATGATTGATGCCCAAGAAGAAGTTGAGCTTGCTCGAAGAATTCGTGAAGGTGATCAGGCTGCACTAGAAAAATTAGTAAATGCAAATTTACGATTTGTAGTGTCTGTATCGAAGCAGTACCAAAATCAAGGTTTAACATTGGGAGACTTAATCAATGAAGGTAATCTTGGACTTATAAAAGCTGCTAAGCGGTTTGACGAAACTCGTGGTTTTAAATTTATTTCTTACGCTGTTTGGTGGATTAGACAATCTATTTTGCAAGCACTAGCTGATCAATCAAGAATTGTTCGTTTACCACTTAACAAAGTGGGAAGTATTGGTAGAATTAGTGCTGCTGCTGCTCGTTTAGAGCAATTGCAAGAGCGTGAACCTACACCTGAGGAGATAGCAAAAGAGCTAGAAATTAGTATTACTGAAGTTGAAAACGCATTTAAATCAAGCGGTAGACACTTATCTATAGACGCACCTTTAATTGAAGGTGAGGATAATAGTTTATTAGGTGTTTTGGATAATAATGATGAACCTAATCCTGATCAACCTTTGATGGATGAATCATTAAGAAAAGAAATTAATCGAGTGATTTCAACTTTATCGGAAAAAGAAAGAGATGTATTGAAATATTATTACGGATTAGACGGAGGTCCTGCTCATACATTAGAAGATATTTCTGACAAAGTGGGTTTAACTCGCGAAAGAGTTCGTCAGATAAAAGAAAAAGCTTTACGTAGATTGAGAAAATCGAGTAAGAGTAAGATTCTCAAATCCTATCTTGGATAGAAGAAGATCATAAATTTAAAGGCTGCTCGTTTGGGTGGTCTTTTTTATTTGTTCATAAGCGAGATAGCATATTTCAAACATTAAAAAATAATAAAGAAAATCTTCAATGGGTATGGTAAAAAACCGGATGCCCAAATTTTCAGCGTTGTTGTACCATACAATAGGTTCGTTGATTACACTGCCTGTTAATATGCCATTTATAATCATAAAAGGAATTAAAATGATAAAATAACTGATATAGAAGATACCCTTGTTTTGAGGTTTCATAGCTTTGATTAACAGCGTAAACAAAATTACGAGCACCGAAACTAACGTAGTGTATAAATTAGGGAAGCCAAAGATTAAGAATAATACTGCAATTGTAATGAAGACAAAATCTAAAATGTATTCGATGTTTTTTAAGAAGTTAGGCGTTTTCAAAATGACGAGCTGATCGTATAAGAACATGAATGAATAGGGTATACAAATAAAAAACAACCATTCTTCAACAGGTAAATGTAGAAATTCAATTCCAATTAAGTATTTAGAATTAAACCCCCATACATTTATTGAAGCAAACCAGATATCCCAAGTAACCACAAAAACCCACATGATAGTAATTGATATAAAAAGTGTTTTCCAGCGTTTGTAAAAATGCCCTAGTTTATTGAAACTGAGAAGTAGCGGGAAAAAGATTGCTAGAAGGTTAATCCAAAGGTATAGTTTCCCCATTATTTAGCATTTTTTAAAAACTTGAATGGGACAATTAGCATTCCGAAACATTCGCCAAATTCTTTTTCAAGATGTTTATGATGAACTTTATGAGCCTTTCTAATGGCTTTTAGGTATCGGTGGTTAGTACGTTTGAATAGACGAAACCGTTGATGAATAAATACATCATGAACTAGAAAGTATGCAATTCCATATAACGCAATTCCAACACCCACAAAAAATAAATAAAAGTAATGATCAAGGCTACTCCCAACAACAAAGCATGCTGCACTGGGTATGGCAAAAATTAGGAAAAAGGCATCGTTTTTTTCAAAAAAACCAGGATTTACCTGATGGTGATCTTTATGCAACACCCACAAAAATCCATGCATAATGTACTTGTGTGTAAACCAAGCAACAAATTCCATCAAGGCGAATGTTCCTAAGGTAATAAGTGTATAAGCAATGTAATTCATAGGAAATATGAACCTAGGGATAGCCTAACTTTAGACGTAAATAATAATCTAATTTTTGTATAATTTGGCACTCTTAACCTATTTTCTAAAAGCTCTTCAAAACTGGCACTTTCTAATTTTTTAAATAATTTAAAATAATATCGATATGCAGTATAAACGCCATATTTTGAATTGGATGGAAGTCTATTAATGGCTTCTAACGCATGAATAAAATCTTGTTTAATATCTTTTTGTATTTGCTCTTTAAGCTCCGGTGTCCATTCGTGGTTATTCATTCCTGGAAAGTAAATCCTTCCCAAATTATCTTTATCTGCTTTTAAATCTCTTAAAAAATTGACTTTTTGAAAGGCAGAACCGAGACTCATTGCACCAGGTCGAAGACTTTCGAATTGAGCATCATCTCCTTTACAAAAAACCCGAAGACACATTAATCCAACAACTTGAGCACTTCCTAAAATATATTTATCAAATGTTTCTTGGTCATATTGTTGGTCCTCCAGGTCCATTTCCATACTATCAAAAAAAGCATCTATTAGCCATTTGTCAATTTGATAGTAGTTTACGGCATGTTGAAAGCTGTTGAGTATAGGATTTAGACTTATTTTTGAGTCTATGGCATGAAAAGTTTGTCTTTTAAAGTCATCTAAAAGTTCTTTTTTATTGAAATCGTGAAATGAATCTACAATTTCATCAGCTAGTCTTACAAACCCATATACAGCATATATGGGCTCACGAATAGATTGATGCAACATCTTGATACCTAAAGAAAATGACGTACTATATTCATTGGTCACATACTTGCTTGCGTTTAGGGATATTTTATCGAATAATTCTTTCATAAATTTAGTGGTTTTGATGAATTAAATTAGCTACAATTTTTCCGGAAACAATAGCTGGTGGGACACCTGGTCCGGGAACTGTTAGTTGTCCAATATAATAAAGATTTTCGAGTTTATCGTTTTTACACCTTGGTTTTAAGAATGCTGTTTGCCTTAATGTGTTGGCTAATCCGTACGCATTTCCTTTGAAAGAGTTGTATTCACTTACAAAATCTGAGTGAGCAAAACTTTCTTTAATTTCAATGAATTGTCTGATATCTGTGCCTGTGTGTTTTTCTAAGCGATTGCATATTTGGTCAAAATATGCGTCTTTAATTTCTTCATTATCTTCTAGTTCTGTTGATACTGGAATTAAAAAGAATAAGTTTTCTTTTCCATCAGGGGCTACATTTTTGTCTGTTTTACTTGGACAACATATATAGAACAAAGGATTTTTTGGCCATTTATGGGTGTCGTATATTTCCTCTGCATGAACGCTGAAATCTTCGTCAAAAAATAGGTTATGGTGTTTAATACCATCCAGTTTTCTATTCAAACCGATGTAGTACAACAAGCTACTTGGGGCCATTGTGCGTTTATTCCAATAATTTTTAGAGTACATTCTAAGTGATTCAGGAAGCAACTTTTGTTCAGTATGGTGGTAATCTGCTCCGCTAACAATTATATCTGCATGGTGTATTTGTTGGTTTACCTTAATGCCAGTACATTTATTGTCGGATGTAATAATTTCGGTAACATTTGAGTTGGTGTGAAATTGAACGCCTAAATTCTTAGCAACAGATACCATTGATTGAACAATTTTGTTCATTCCACCTAGCGGATACCAGGTCCCTAGTGCCATATCAGCATAATTCATGAGGCTGTACAATGCTGGAGTGTTTTTTGGTTTAGCACCAAGAAAAAGTACAGGGAATTCGAGTAGTTCAATTAATTTAGGGTGCTTGAAGTATTGTCTAATGTGTTTACTAATGGATTTAAATAAGTCCAAGTTAGTTGCCTTTTTTGCAATGTCAAGGCTTATAAATTCAGTAAATGAAAGTGAAGGTTTTGTTACAAAATCACCCATGCCTACTTCATACTTTATCTTGGCTTCGCTTAAAAACTTTTTTAATTTTTCTCCTGACCCCTTTTCGTATTTTTCAAAATAATGGGTTAGCTCTTCAATTTTTGCGGGGATATCATCCGGTTGATCTTTCCAAAAAACACGATAACTGGGGTCTAGTCTTATCAATTTATATGAATCTTCAACGGAGGTATCAAAATCATTGAAAAAGTCTTCAAAAACGTCAGGCATCCAATACCAGCTAGGCCCCATATCAAAAGTAAATCCTTTAATTTGCTTTATTCGGGCTCTACCACCAAGAGAATCATTCTTTTCAAAAACCTCAACTTTATGTCCGTTTTTGGCTAAGTAGCATGCATTCGATAATGCTGAAAATCCAGAACCTATTATTGCAATTTTCAACTGACCTCCCATGATTGTTATCCGTAAATATAACTACTTAGCAATGATTCTTTAAATCATCAATGGTTGAAATGAAGTAAATATTCGAATTTTGGTAGATTGTTTTGTAAGTGTCAGGTAAACCGTGAACAAGAATCTTGCGGTCCTTGAATCTCTTTAAAAGATTATCTAGGT
>JAHEGS010000179.1 GCA_024645005.1 Bacteroidota bacterium | reverse complement strand
TCGTGACTGGAGTTCAGACGTGTGCTCTTCCGATCTGAAGACGTTCCAATATCTTCAGTCAAAACATTTGGGTTACCATGAATGCAAAAGCTTCCGTCATCCACTGGATTATACCATGCACCTACAGGTAAAAAAACAATACCAGGCATCACTTCTGGACTTCTTACTACACCAGCAAGGCATTTACCTCTTTTATTAAAAATTTCAACAATGTCACCATCTTTTAGATTTCGGAAATCTGCGTCTTTAGGATTAATTTTTACAGGTTCTCTTCCATTAATCTTAAATTTTTGACTTTCTGATCCATTGTCGAGTTGGCTGTGTAATCTATTGTGAGGTTGACCAGAAATGAGCTGAAGAGAGAATTGTTTTGTAAGTGCTGATCCTAACCATTCATCTTGTTCTAACCATGCTGGGTGTCCAGGGCAGTCTTTATAATTAAAATCAGCTACAGTTTGAGAAAATATTTCAATTTTTCCTGATGGTGTTGCAATTCGGTTCTTCGCTGGATCTTTCCTAAAATCTTCTAGCAAAATAGTTTGCTTTTTAGGAGATAATACCTCTTGAAACCCATTTTTCCAAAATTTGTCAAAATCAGGTAAGTTGAAATTGGCATCTTTAGCGCTCTGTACAGATACTTCCCATAGGTGCCTCAGCCATTGGTCTTCATTACGTTCTTCGGTAAATTTTTTGTTAATATTTAGCTTTGTAGAGATAGCAGAAAAAATATCATAATCAGATTTTGATTCACCTACCGGCTCAATTATTTTATGCATTGGAGATATTGTTTGATCCCAGTGCCTAACACCTATGTCATTTCGTTCTAAGGAGGTAGTTGCGGGTAATACTATATCTGCATGTCTTGCTAAGCTGTTCCACCAAATCTCATTAACTATAATACTATCTGGTTGCTTGAACGCTTTAACAAGTTTTTTTAAGTTCATCTGATGATGAAAGGGGTTTCCGCCAGCCCAATAAACTAGCTTAATATCAGGGTACTTAAGATCTTTGCCATTGTAAGCTAAAGTTTTACCTGGATTAAGAAGCATATCTGAAATTCGTGCAACTGGTATAAAATCACTTACTGGATTTTTCAATTGTTCTAAAGCTGGCCATTTGTGGTAACTAACAGGGTTTCCTATCCCATTTTCAGCGCTGTAACCTAGTCCAAAACCTCCACCAGGAAGACCTATTTGCCCCAACATGCATGCTAAAACAGAAATCATCCAATGGGATTGCTCTCCATATTGTTGTCTCTGCAAGGCCCAAGCACCAGTTATCATAGTCCTGTTCTTAGACATTTGTTTGGCTAAATCATATATAACATTACTTGGAATGCCTGTTACTTTGGAAGCCCACAATGGAGTTTTTGCTTTTCCATCTGAAATCCCTTTTAAGTAATCATAAAAAACATCATACCCAGTACAATATTTTTTTATAAAATCTCTATCTATTAAACTTTCACTTTCAAGTATAAACGCTATACCAAGCATCAAAGCTGTATCTGTTCCAGGTCTAATTTTAATCCAGTCAGCATTACTAATGATGTCAGCCTCCATTTCCATAGGGCTAATATTAATAAATTTTATACCTTTTCTTGCACAATCTTTGATAAATTGTTTAGTTGTATGTTTTCCAACACCCCCCGATGTAACTTGTGAGTTTTTTAGAGGTAAGCCCCCAAACATAACTATTAATTCTGAATTGTCTTTTATATTATTCCAGTCTGTATGTGTATCAAGAAATTTTCTATATGATAAACCTATTACATGAGGCATGATTGTCTCGCTTGCCGCATAAGAATAGGTGTTGACTGATTTAGTATATCCACCATAACAATTGAAAAACCTATGAAGTTGGCTTTGTGCATGATGAAACCTACCTGCTGAACCCCAACCATAAGAACCCGCAAAAAATGCTTTGTTTTTATATTTCTTTTTAATTCTGCTCAGCTCAAACGAAACTATATCGATAGCTTCTTCCCATGAAACTGGGACAAAATCATCAGATCCGCGCTTTTCTCTGGAACGTTTGCCTGTAATAGCCATTTTGCCATTAGCTAATTCTTTTCTTATTTCTCTGAGATAGCCTTTACGAATATGAGGAACTTTAACTCTTAACTCATCATCTACAGTATCTATAATTCCTTTTGCAATATTAGATGGATCTCTATCTTGTCCGTAAGGCTTCATGCCAACAATTTTACCATCCTCAACCTCGGCATAGTAGCTTCCCCAATGAAAAGCGGTAGGTTTTTTTGTTCTATTTGGCATTTTGACCTCTATTAAATATTAGGATAAATCTAATTACAGATTTAGTAAATTATATTTTCGTCTAGAAATTTAGAAACATGAATTGCATTCCTATTTAAGCCATCTTTAATTTGACATCTACATGATGTCCCATCGGCAATAATAGTGACATTTTTATTAGTATTTTTAATTGCAGGGAAAAGTTTTTCATTGGCCATTTTCATAGAAATGTCAAAAGTGTCTTTACCATATCCAAATGCGCCTGCCATGCCACAACAACTAGTTTCTATAGTCTCAACTTCCAAACCTTCAATTTTTTTTAATAATCTTTCGATTGGTTTTACTACGTCAAATGCTTTTTGATGGCAGTGACCATGTAATAATACCTTTTGATTTAATTTCTTAAACTTTAACTTTTTACAATTTTTTTCTAGTAATTCTTCAAAAGTGTATGAATTATTTTGTAATAACTTTATATCCTCATCTTTAATTAGCGCAGGAATCTCATCTCTAAAAGATAAAATACATGAAGGTTCTAAGCC
>JAHEGS010000171.1 GCA_024645005.1 Bacteroidota bacterium | reverse complement strand
TGCTATTCCTTTATTTACTACAACATCCCTTTTTGGAAGTGCCACAATTTTTTACGGGCTTTTTGGGTTGACAACACTTCATTAATTTTGATTGACTTTTAAGATTAGCAGATACTTTATCAGTAGAATATCCAATGTCACTAATTAAATTATGGATGTCTTCAATAGAAACTTTTTTATCGTTGTACCGTACGGTTAGAATTTTTGTTTCTATATTCCAATTAGCATGTGTTATTCCAGGAATATCTAAAGTGGTCTCAATTTTTTCTTTGCAAATTTCACAGTTGGCTTTTACCTCAAATTGAGTAGTTATATTTTTTGCAAAAAGAATAGTCGAAATCAATAATAAGCTAAATAAAATGGGGTGTTTCATGGTGTAAATATATTAAATTTTAAAATGGTGATGTATATTTTTCGTTTGTTAGTAAGCTTTCGTCTGTTAACGTTTTTAAGAAGGCAATTAATGCTTTTTTATGTTCTGGACTTAAATAAACTGAGTCTTTCAATGCATGTAAATTTGGGGAGTCAGATAGATCTACAGCACTTGAAGCATTCATATCACTGAGGTAAAATTGTACAACTTCTTCAAGTGTTTCAAATCTTCCGTCATGCATATACGGAGCTGTTTTTTCAATATTTCTTAGCGATGTTGTTTTAAATTTATAGTCATCTCTAGGATCTCCAGTCACACTTCCTAGCCCTTTATCTCCATTATCTGATAATCCGTTGGTTAGGAATTCTCGCCTCATAAATAGGCTATTCCCATGACAATGGAAACAGTCTCCACCAAAATTTTGGGGATTGTTAGGATCTATCTCTTCTTTGAGTGGTATTGATTCGGAATTGAATATGACTTGACCCACTTTTTCTTCATCGGTAAAGGATTCTAATCCGAGCATGACACGATCAAATTTTGAATCCGATGATACAATTGACAACATAAACTGTTCTAATGCTTTTCCAATTAGCTCCTCGTTAAATGTGGATTCTGAAAATGCTTTTTGAAGATGTTCTTTGTAAAGCGGTGAACGGTTTAATTTCATGATCACATGGTCAATGGTTTCGTTCATCTCAGTTTCATCAACTATTGGCTCAATGGCCTGATGTCTAAGAATATCTGCCCTTCCATCCCAGAAGAATCCATCAATGTGCCACATTAAATTGAAAATAGCCATTGAATTACGTTTCCCAAGGGTACCTTTCACTCCAACACTAAATTGACGATTATTATCTGTAAATGCATGTGCTTGATTGTGACATGAATTACAGCTCTGAGAACTATCCGAGCTCAAAATAGGGTCATAAAAAAGCATCCTACCCAATTCTACTCCTTCTTGTGTTAGAGGATTGTCGCTAGGTATTCTTGGTGGTGGAAGGAGTGATTTGTTGTAATCAAATGTGTATGGTGTAGTTTGAAAAGGATTTTGAGGAATCTCGTTAATAACATCCTTACACGAAATGAGGGTTAAAATGATAAATGATATTAAGGAGAGTTTTTTCATAAAATGTTATAAGTTCTCAATGCTTAAAAGAGAGAACACATCGTTCATATTGCTAAATAGTTTTTGATTAACAGAATCAGTTACCTTGTGTGTGCTGCGTCCATCAATCTCAATACTGTAATTATTTGGATTTATAAATACTTCCTCAATATCGTAAGACAATAAAGCATGAAGAGCATCGTCCCCTTTTGTAAATTCGTAGGGTAGTTCAATATCAACCTTGTTCATAGCACCTGCAAGATGGAAAATAAAACTTTCATTATCAGCTGTTGTTTTTCCTTCTATCGCTGTAAAGATATACCCACCCTGCCAATTCCAATGTAGCGAGTTATTTATCGGTGACAAGGGATGATCTGAGGCGTATTGATTTGGATTACCATGATTTGTATTGGAGTCCAAACCTATAGAGAATCCAATTCCTTTGTAGGTTCCCATAGGAATATTTATTAGCTTGAAATTAGTATTCGATGATCTAATGTCAACGTAAAGATATTGATTGTCTAATGCTATTCTAAATTCATTCTCATCAATCAAATAAAAGTTGGATAATAAATAGGCGAATCTGCTGAATTTGACAGGTTCATCACTGGGCAATGTATATGCTTGATTAAGTTCAAAATCTGATGCATCAAATACGTGTTTGATAGTTATGTCCATCGTTGAAACCTCATTTTTTACAGGTGGGTCTGGCTTACAACCCATTGTTGATATTATGAACCAGCAAGTAGTGAGAATAAAAATAATTTGTTTCATGATATATATTTTAAATAAGCATAAATAGTGCCATGATCAACATTATCCCATTTTCAATGATAGTAACATAACTCATAGGCAGATTAAACACAGTCCCGAGACAAGCACATTGAATATTTGTTTTCTGGATAACAGACCTCGAAACACCAATCATCCCTACGAACATAATGATTACAGTTATTAAATTTGTTATTGCACTGTCATAAAAGAAGACATAGGCGAGTCCTAATCCTAATTCAATAAATGGGTAGGCATATCCGTACCATTTTATTTTAGAGGCTATGATGTCATAGGACTGATATGCTTTTGCAAAAGCAGGAATATCCATTAACTTGAAAAATGAAAATATAAGAAAGAATCCAGCCATAAAATTACCCATCCATGTTTCCCACAAGAAAATACCTGAGCTAAATTCAATAGCTAAAGTTACTGTAAGAAGATAAAAAACAATAAGAATGAGAGGTTTATAGGGACTGGGAAAAAAGTTCTTTTTGGGTGGTGTTAGACTATAGTCACCGATTTCAGTTAGCAGGCTTTGAATTTCACTTTTTTGGGGTAT
>JAHEGS010000170.1 GCA_024645005.1 Bacteroidota bacterium | reverse complement strand
TTTCGGTAAAAGTATATTTTAAAATTTAATTACAAGTTTTCTATTATAAAATTAGTCATCTTATTATACAAGTGATAACGGGTAGCTCCACCATATATTCCATGGTTCTTATTAGGATAAAATTCCGAGTCAAATGGGATGTTATTTTTTATCAATTCATTCACCATCATCACACTGTTTTGAAAATGCACGTTATCATCACCCGTTCCATGAATAATCAGGTATTTACCCTTGATATCTTTCACAAAGTTGATTGGTGAATTGTCGTCATAACCTGAAAAATTATCCTGAGGCAGCCCCATATATCGTTCAGTGTAAATGTTATCGTAATACCTCCAGTTAGTCACGGGAGCAACAGCAATTGCCATCTTAAATACATCGTTTCCTTTTGCTAATGCAAGGCTACTCATATAACCTCCATAGCTCCATCCCCAGATTCCTATTCTATTTTCATCAATAAATGATAGCTCACTAATAGATCTAGCAGCAGAAATTTGATCTTCGGTCTCATATTTCCCAAGCTGTCTGTATGTCATTTTCTTAAAATCTGCTCCCCTTGCACCTGTTCCTCTGTTATCGACTGATGCTATAATAATATTGTACTTATTTGCTAGCATTTGATACCAATAGTAATTACTCCATCCAAAGCTATTTTTGACTGTTTGAGATCCTGGACCACCGTAAACATACATCAACAAAGGGTATTTTATTGAGTCATTGAAAGAAACCGGCTTAATCATCCAATAATTCAAATCATTGTCATTCACCGACAATTGATCAAATGAGATGTCACTTAGAACAAACTGACTATTCCTTGAATTAAAATCTGCATTATCCTCTACTACTCGCTGTGTTTCCCAATTATTATCTTTAATACTAAAAATGTGAGGTTGAGTAGCCGAATGATAATTATGCAATGCAAGAGTAAAATCAGTACTATATTGAGCGGAATGCCAACCTGTTTCCTTTGTCAATCTCGATTTTTTCTTACCCTGAAAATCAATACAGTATATGTGTCGCTCAGTCGAATTTACTTCAGTGCTGGTATAATAAATGAGTTCGTTTTTCTCATCCACACCTAAAACTTCATCCACTTCCCAATCTCCATTGGTAATCTGAAAAATTTGAGGTCCATCAACTTTATGAAAATACAAATGCTTATGACCATCTTTTTCACTGCTAACAATCATGTGTTTGTTATCATTTAAGAAGAATAAATCATCGGTAATATCTACGTACCGTGAATCCGTTTCTTCTAATGACAACTGAACATTAGTTCCATTAACTAAAAGAAGCTCCCATTTATTTTGCAACCTATTTAAGCGTTGCACACTCAATACGTTAGGATCTTTTGTCCATTTGATTCTAGGTATATATTGATCTGCCTCCGAATTTAAATCAATCAATTTACAACCTCCTTTTTGGGCATCGGCTATCATAACTTGAACGATACTATTAGACTCTCCCGCTTTTGGATATTTGAACTTGTATATATCTGGATAAAGTTTACCATAAGTTGTCATTTGCCATTGTTTTACCTGAGATTCATCGAATCGATAAAACGCCAGCTTTGTGCCGTCACTGTTCCATTCAAAACCCTTACTCATTCCAAACTCCTCCTCATAAACCCAATCCACAGCCCCGTTTATAATCTTATTGTATTCACCATCCTTGGTAATTCGTCTCCCCTTTTTACTCATTAAATCAATGACATATAAATCATTCTCTTTCACATAAGCCACTTTCGTTCCCGTTGAGTTAAGTGTAGGATATCGAACTTCCTTTCCCTCACCAATCACTTTTTTGTCAGATAGTCGAACTACTTTAAAATCACCACGTGTAGAATGACGGTAAATCTTTTTTGAGTTAAAATAGACCAATACCATGGATTGATCTTGATTAAATGAATAAGAGTTAATCCCGTATTTTTCTTCTCCAAATATGTCTTTAGCACTAATGAGTTCCTTAATCTTTTCACCTGAGACATAATCATATTGATTAATTGCATCTGAACCTTTGTTATTCTTTTCTTGGATACAATAACTTTTCCCATCATTCATGTTTACAAAGCCATTGACTGTTTTTGGATAAAATGTTCCGCTGGCCCAAATATCAGATAACTCAATGTTCCTTTTTTGTCCGAAAGACAAGATTGAGCTGGATAAGAAAATAAGGATGAACGTATTTTTCATATTGGAATTAAATTTACTTCAATTATAATTGAATTCTTAAATGAATTGGATAGAAAATCTTGAAAAAATAATTGGAAAAGAAATCATCTTTACAGACCCAGAAATTCTATCTAATTATGCTTCAGATTACACAGAGGATATCTCATGTTTACCACATGTAGTCATAAAGCCGAATACGACATCAGACATCTCTAAAGTATTATCGTTTTGTAACAAACACAAAGTACCCGTCACCCCACGTGGTGCTGGAACAGGGCTTAGTGGAGGAAGTATACCTATCAAAGGAGGGGTCTCTCTAAGTATGGAAAAATTTGACAAGATATTAGATATTGATGAAGAAAATTTTCAAGCAACTGTTGAAAGCGGTGTAATCAATGATCACTTTCAAACTGCTGTAAAAGAGAAAGGATTATTCTATCCTCCAGATCCAGCTAGCAAAGGGAGTTGTTTTCTCGGTGGAAATATTGCTCACAGCAGCGGAGGTCCAAAGGCACTAAAATATGGCACCACCAAAGACTATGTTCTCAACCTTGAAGTAGTTCTTCCAAATGGCGAGATTATTTGGACTGGATCAGATACGCTAAAGAACAGCACAGGATACAATTTCACCCAACTATTTTTAGGTAG
>JAHEGS010000157.1 GCA_024645005.1 Bacteroidota bacterium | reverse complement strand
CCAACATGAATATCCGAATCAGATTCTTCAATTCTTATGGATTCAGCAAGAGATCGAAGTGCCATCTTAGATGCACAATATGGGGCTAATCCCGGAAGACCTCTAATGCCAGCAACACTCGATATAAATACGAGACTTCCACTCGTTTTCCTTAAAAATTTCATAGCGTAAATGGTCGGTAAAACAGAACCAATAAAGTTACTTTTCATCACCCTTTCAAAAACTTCAGGCCTACTCTCTTCAACCGTCCCCCTGCTTGAGACACCAACATTATTCACCAAAATGTCAATAGAACCATATGTATCAATAGCATAATTAATCAAATTTTCAGATTCATTTGAATTGGTTACATCGCAACAGAAATAATGCACATCTTTAGAAATTTTTAGCAATTCTGACTGGGTTGCCCTAAGTCTATCTTCATTTCTCCCATTTAAAATTACTTTTGATCCTGCCAATAAAAGTTCCTTAGCTATCCCTTTACCAATACCTCGACTTGAGCCAGTAACAATTGCAACTTTATTTATCATTGTTTATTCAATTTTTATATCAGGATTGTAATGAAGTGCTGTAAATGTATTTGTCCAAGCCATGATAACGTGAACAAAAAAAGCAATCCAAATTGTACCAGAATGTATTGTTAGTAAACACAAAATAAAACCTAGAGGAATGGCACCAATTGTTTCATCTAATCCTTTTGGGATATGAGTGGCAGAATATAACGCAATATTTATGGTTATAGCTGGCCAGACACCTAAAGACTCAACAAGAGGGAATAGCAATACTCCCCTAAACAAAAACTCATAGCCAAAAAGGTAAAGAAACCAACCTAAAGCATTAATAATCATAATTTTTTTGCTCCATACTTTAGCCCTAATCTGTGGGTAGTTCACCAAGTTCTTTGACTTCTTAGCACTATGATAAACCAAAGGAACCACAATTATAGATAGTCCTAATGTCCATAAAACAGAAAATATCGCCGTCTCACTAATAAACGTTAGGCCATAGTCCGAAAGTGTATAATTTTCTATTAGCAACAGGCATATAATAATTGGAACTATTCCCATACTAAAAAAACCAAATAATTTAGTAAAAAATATATGCTTGTACGCAGCCACATTAAAGGAGAATTTTGAGTAATAATACTTTTTGACCCTCGAAGAATTAGCAGTAAACCAATACAAGACAAAAAAAATTAACGTAAGAATTATTGGTAAGACGGAAATCAAGTCTTCATTCTTCCACAAAAAATTAGAATTAGACAAATTATACATTTAATCTCTTTTTTCTGATAAATAATTATTTTGAATGAACCAATCGTAACATTGATTAATTGCATCCTCAATAGGTGTTTGAGGCAAATCTAAAAACTTTATTGCTTTCTCTGAGGAGTAATAATGAAACTCTGAGGACAAGATTGCCAATTCATGAGTAATTTTAGGATTTAAATTGAAAATCTTTGCTAAGACAGAATTAACCTTTCCAAAGAATCTAATTAGTGATTTAGTAAGTTTAAACTTGGGTGGTGTTGAATTCGTGCAGCGTGCTATTTTTTCAAAAGCATCTTTATAAGTCAAATTTTCATTACCAAGGATATAGCAATTACCCGTTTTACCTTTTGATATGGCATTTACAATAGCGACGGAAACATCTTTCACTGACACATAGTTTTTCCCCCCTAGTGGATAACCTGGAATTTTTTTGTTATAAACACCTCGAATCATTTCTCCTGAAGAGGGTTTTGAATCAAAAGGCCCAATCATAAATGTAGGATTAACTATAACTGCATCAAGTCCATCATTCTTTACTTTATCCAACACAAATTGTTGAGCTTTGTATTTTGAATCCATATAGTCCAAACCATAATGAGATGCTCCGTAATCATTCAATTCATTTCCAGGTTTATCAATATCACCTGACTTAAATGAGTTAGCTGTCCCTACATGTATTAATCTTTTCACATTGTTCTTCAATGCTGCAGAAACAACGTTTTTTGTACCATCAATATTGACTCTATTAACCTTATGTATTCTTGGTGGGTACATATTTGTCATTGCTGCACAATGAATTATAATATCCATGTTATTTGTCGCTGACATAACATCATCCTTTTCAAGTATATCTCCTTGAATCAATTTTAAATCTAAACATGAAATTGTTTTTAAATTTTTATTCTTTTCTACAAAGGCATAGACTTCATAGTCGCGAGAAATCAATTCACGAACTAAATTGCTGCCTAAAAGACCGTCGGGTCCTGTAACTAATACTTTCATTTTTTTAAAATTAAGTTTTTTTTAGCAAACGAAATTAATATACTGTAGCAATTGATAACTTGACTTAGGTCAATAAATCTCTTCTTATTCTACTCAGAGTCTCAGGCTTAATTCCTAAATATTGAGCAATTAAATATTGAGGCACTCTTTGTATTAATTCAGGAAAACCATTCATTAAATTTATATATTTTGTTTTGGCTGAATCTAAAAGAAATGATCGACTTCTATTTTGTTGATCAATGAGTAGTTGTTCTGCGTATTTTCTTCCAAACCTTTCCAGTGAAGGAGATTTGTTGTAAAAATTTTCAAGCTCGTTGAAATTAATAACCAACAATTCACTCTTTTCAATTGCAACAAAATTTCTCAATGATGGTGTTTGTGACAAGAAACTGGCAAGATCTCCAACCCAACTTTGTTCTAAATAAAATTTCTCAGTTTTCTCATTTCCATTATCAGTATAAAAATGCCTCATTAAACCTGTATTTAAAAAGGCAAATTGTTGACTAATTCTTCCTTCTGATTTCCATATTTCATTTTTTTTTAAATGAACTGATTTTATTTT
>JAHEGS010000155.1 GCA_024645005.1 Bacteroidota bacterium | reverse complement strand
AGACATATTAATAATTTCTACACCTGAAGATCTTCCTAATTTTGAAAAGTTATTGGGTGATGGTTCTGAAATAGGCCTACAGTTGTCTTACAAAGAACAACCTAGTCCAGATGGTTTAGCCCAGGCTTTTGTTATTGGGGAGGAATTTATTGGAACAGATGATGTGTGTTTGGTACTGGGGGATAATATCTTTTATGGGGTTGGTTTTTCTGGGATGTTGCAAAATGCTAGAAAAAATGTAGCAGAAGGGAAATCTACTGTATTTGGTTATTATGTGAATGATCCTGAGCGTTATGGAGTAGCAGAATTTGATAAAAAAGGAAACGTAATTTCCATAGAAGAGAAACCAACTAATCCAAAATCAAACTTTGCGGTAGTTGGGTTGTATTTCTATACCAATGACGTGGTACAAATTGCCAAAAATACACAACCTTCACACAGAGGAGAATTGGAAATTACCTCAGTTAATCAAACCTACTTACAACACAAAACTTTAAAGGTAGAATTGTTGGGAAGGGGTTTTGCTTGGTTAGATACCGGTACGCACGATTCTTTAATGGAAGCTGGGCAGTTTATTGAGACTATTGAAAAAAGACAAGGTTTAAAAGTGGCTTGCTTAGAAGAAATCGCATATAGAATGAAATATATCAATGCTGAGCAAGTTAGAAAATTAGCTGAGCCTTTGAAAAAGAACGGATATGGTCAGTATCTTCTTAATTTAATTAACTAAATGAAGTTTGTAAATACCCCCATAGAAGGACTTGTGATTATAGAACCTACTTTATTTGGAGATGATAGAGGTTACTTTTTAGAAAGTTACAATAAAAAAGAGTTTGAAAAAGCTATTGGTGAAATATCATTTGTGCAAGACAATGAATCTAATTCCTCTAAAGGGGTGTTGAGAGGCTTGCATTTTCAAAAACCTCCCTACGCTCAAGCCAAATTGGTTCGTTGTATTGAAGGTAAAGTGTTGGACGTTGCGATTGATATTCGAGATGGATCTGAGACCTATGGACAACATGTTATAGTTGAACTCTCAGGAGAGAACAAAAAACAAGTATTTATTCCAAGAGGTTTTGCTCATGGTTTTCTGGTAATAAGCGAATCCGCTATTTTTGCCTATAAAGTTGACAATAGCTATGCGCCAGCATATGATGCAGGAATTCGTTGGGATGATCCAACACTAAACATCGAATGGGGAGTGAATCAAAGTGAAGTGTTGGTTTCAGGGAAGGATGGAAATCTTCCATTTTTTTCGGAATTTGAAACCCCATTTACAACATAACATATGAAGGTGTTAATCACAGGGTCGAACGGTCAATTGGGGTCTGAAATCAAAGAGTTAGCCTCTAATTATGAAAACTTGGAATGTGTCTTTAAAGACCTTCCTGAGTTGGATATTTGCGATACAAAGGTATTAAATACGTTCATTATAGATCAACATATCAATGCGGTGATTAATTGTGCGGCTTATACTGCGGTTGATAAGGCTGAAGAAGATTTAGAAACTGCAAGTAAAGTGAATGTAAAAGGGGTTTTAAACCTAGTCAATGCCTTAAAAAAAGTAGATGGAAAGTTAATTCATATCTCTACAGATTATGTGTTTGATGGAAACCATTCACAACCTTACAAAGAAACAGATCCAGTAAGCCCAAAAGGTGTTTATGGAGAAATGAAAAGAGCGGGGGAGTTGGCAGTTCTTAATAGCAGTATTGATGCCATAGTGATTAGAACCTCTTGGTTGTATTCAGCATACGGGAATAATTTTGTAAAAACGATGTTACGCTTAGGAAATGTCAAAGAATCTATACAGGTTGTTTTTGATCAGATTGGAACTCCAACCTATGCTAAAGATTTAGCTAAAACATGTTTGGATATTTTAAGTAATGCAGGTTCTACGAATATAAGTAAGAAAGGAAAAATTTATCATTACTCTAATGAAGGAGTTACTTCTTGGTATGATTTTGCAAAGGCTATTATGGAAATCAGTAATATTGAATGTAATGTAATTCCAATTGAAACGAAAGATTATCCCACCCAAGCTATAAGACCTTTGTATTCAGTGCTAGATAAATCTAAGATAACATCTGATTTTAAAGTAATAATTCCTCATTGGAGAGATTCGTTAGCCAATTGTTTAAAAAAAATAAATCACAACTCATGAGAAACATATTAGTTACTGGAGGCGCAGGATTTATAGGGTCTCATTTAGTGAGATTATTGGTTAATAAATATCCAGACTATCATATTGTAAATATGGATGTGCTTACCTATGCTGGTAATTTGGAAAATTTAAAAGATATAGAAAATAAAGAAAATTACACTTTTGTTAAATGTGATATTTGTGATGTAGAAAAAGTAAAAAAGGTTTTTATAGATCATAAAATTGATTCGGTCATTCACTTAGCGGCAGAATCACATGTAGACCGGTCTATTAAAGATCCGTTTTCATTTGCACGAACGAATGTGATGGGAACTCTTAGTTTATTGCAAGCGGCAAAAGAAACTTGGAATGGAAATTTCACCAATCATTTATTTTATCATGTGTCTACAGACGAAGTATATGGATCTCTAGGAGAGGAAGGGTTTTTTACTGAAGAAACCGCTTATGATCCTCATTCTCCATATTCGGCATCCAAGGCATCTTCAGATCATTTTGTAAGAGCATTTGCAGACACCTATGGATTACCTGTTGTGATTTCTAATTGCTCTAATAATTATGGTTCGTATCAGTTTCCAGAAAAGCTAATTCCGTTATTTATCAATAATATAGTCAACAATAAACCACTACCTGTGTATGGGAAAGGAGAAAATGTTAGAGATTGGTTGTTTGTAGATGATCA
>JAHEGS010000145.1 GCA_024645005.1 Bacteroidota bacterium | reverse complement strand
TAAGTTGTTTCCTGTACATGGCTGGCATCCAATCTTTTGGCTCAATTTTTTCGCCACGATCGATTCTGGCTTGGAATGCAGCTAGTAATTCAGGAGTTTCTTCTACTGAAGTAAATTTTTCATTGGGGTCTACGTATGCGTTTCCGTACATAATATTTATAATTTATTTTTTATTAATCCACTAAGTATAAAATCACTTAGTTTTTCTGCGATTTGGGTTGCGTTGAGTTTACCTTGAGGATTGTACCATTCTACAATCCAATTCACACTTGACAATACAGTAAGTGTAGCAAATTTGATGTCACTTTCGTTAAAAAGACCTTCGTCTATTCCAGTTTGTATAATTTTTTTAATTCCATTTTCGTAGGAATTTCGCTTTTCAATAAACTTGCTAAGAGATTCGCCAGTGAGATTTCTCCAGTCTCGTAAAAAAATAATTGCTGAATCTAAATGAATTGTAAGTATCTGAACATGCTCTTTTATAGCCATTCGTAGTTGTTGTTCCGCATCAAAATAAAGGGTGTTTATTTCTTGAATTGCTCGATCAAATTTACTAGCCATATCAAAACAAGTAAGTTTCAATATGTCCTCCTTTGATGAAAAATGACTATACAGACTTGCTGGCTCCATTTCCAAAGATTTAGCGATATCACGAACCGAGGTTGCGGCATACCCTTTCTTTTTGAGAACAGCCTGAGCAGATTGTAAAATTTGTCTCTTTCTTTCAGTCATTTTAAAAACACAAACTAACGTTCGTTAGGCAAATGTAGCGATTTTGAAGTAAATTCCAAAATTGACAGCAATATGGACTACTTTAAAATTCACAAAGAGGGTGAATTCTGATGGCATATTTTCTATATTTGGCATGTGAAATTTGGTAAAGTAGAAAACCCTGAAATGTATCCTCATGGCTTACCCAAAGATCATACGGACACTAAAATAGTTTTAGCAACTGAAGACAAACATTCACCAAAGGTATTTATAGGGTGTCCTCGTTGGGCCAAAGCTGAACTCAAAGGGTTCTATCCAAAAGGAGTAAAAGATGAGTTATCGTATTATTCAAGTCAGTTTAATGCGATAGAATTGAATGCGTATTATTATCGAATTTTTCCCCCTTCAGTGGTTGAGGGATGGTATGACAGATCATCTCCAGATTTTATGTTTTTTCCTAAGGTCCCTCAACTTATTAGTCAATTTAGACGACTCAAAAATTGTGATGATGCGTTGAATGATTTTTTTGTTTCAATATCTCATTTTAAAGAAAAGTTAGGTACCGTATTTCTTCAAATGAATGACAACTACGGTCCGCATAATTTTCAAGATTTGGCTCTATTTGTACGAAATTGGCCAAAGGACTTGCCCTTGTCTGTAGAGTTAAGAAATTCGGGGTGGTATTCTGATTCTTACGTAGCTGACGATCTTTGTGCTATGCTTCAAGAAAATAAAGTGAGCCACACCATTACAGACACGTTAGGCAGAAGGGATTTGATGCATATGCGGTTAACTAATTCTTCCTGTTTCGTGAGATTTACAGGGGCAAATCACTCATCAGATATTACACGTATAGATGAGTGGTATGATCGGTTGACAGCGTGGAAAGGTCAAGGGATTAATCAAATTAATTTTTTTGTACATCAAACCATCGAAAAAGACTTACAAATGCTTTCTGCTAGGTTAATAAACAAGATTAATGAAGGATGGGGGTATAAGCTCAATATAACTGGATCACCTCAAGTTTCTTTATTTTAAATGAAGACCTATAGGGCAGTGGTCGCTTCCAAAAATTTCATTGTGAATAGTTGCATCTACGACCTTATTGGATAAGGATTTTGATGCAAGAAAGTAGTCAATTCGCCACCCTGCATTATTCGCTCGAGCGTTAAACCGTGCACTCCAAAAACTATATTTAACTTCTTCAGGATACCTTGTGCGAAAGGTATCGAATAAGCCAACATCTAGAATTGTATTTAAACCATCAATTTCAGTTTGTGTATATCCACTAGTCTTATTGTAGTTACTTTTATCATTTTTCAAGTCGATGGATTGATGAGCTACATTGAAGTCTCCCGTTACGATGATGGGTTTGATCTGTTCCAACTTAGACAAATAGTTTGCAAATGCTTGATCCCAAGTAGATCTGTACTCAAGTCTTTTCAGACCAGCACCACTATTAGGCACATAAACATTGATCAAGAAGAAATCAGCGTATTCAGCAGCAATTACTCGGCCTTCTTGGTCATGTTCCTCAATTTGAATATCTGTGGTCACTTGTATGGGCTTTTCTTTAGATAAGATGGCTACACCACTGTATCCTTTTTTAACTGCAGAATTACTGTAAATAGAATAGCCAGCAAGATCAATTAGAGCTTCTTGAACTTGATCATCTTGAGCCTTCGTTTCTTGAATACAAAAGATATCAGCATCGAAATCTTGGATGATATCAATCAATCCTTTTTTAACTGAAGCCCGTATTCCATTAACATTCCATGATATTATTTTCATAAAGTAATTTTAATAAATTGCTAGGATTTTTTCTTTGTTATTTCCAATGAGTATTTCATCGTTGGTTGCTTTCCCAATGATTGCTTGACCAATTGGTGATTTAATAGAAACGACATATATAGCTGTTTCATCGACATCAATTTTTCCTAATGCAACAGATAGGTATAGCATTTTTTTATCGGTTTCAATTAGAGCACCTAATTGAACAGAATCACATGGTTTTGATGCATTAATTTGATTGAGGATACTCATTTCCTGATTTAAATTGAAGAACTGACGATTGAGTCGATTCAATTCTTCATGACCCATGGCTCGGGCAGTTTCAAATTTATTGCCAGCAGTACTACTTTGTTCTCCTTCTATTGAT
>JAHEGS010000118.1:6887-14777 GCA_024645005.1 Bacteroidota bacterium | reverse complement strand
ATTTCGAATATTCCATTGGTAGGATTAGGAGTAATTGAAATATGGGGAGTACCAATAGTTTGAACGTTGTTTACTTCAGGTTTTTTCAATTTTATGGTATAGTCTTCTACTTCTCCAGGAGTGTTAATACAAGCATCCATAGGATCAGTAAAATATTGACTACGTACTCTAAGTCTCAAATTCTTGTTGATAAGTGCATCATTTGGAACTGTGAACGTACCTGTAGCTGACTTACTGGCATTATCAAGTTTTGTGAAGATGATTTGTTCTTCATCAGAAAATTCGGTATCATGATTGTAGTCAATCCATGCTGTTACTGAATCTTGATCAAAAACATAGAACATGCCCACTTCGATCGTATACTCTTTACCAAGTTCAAGTTCTGTGGACTGAGCGGTAAAATCACCATACGCTTCTTTGCCTGATGAATTTTCAATAGACTCTAATTTCACATAATTTATATAGTCAGAACCTGTACCCGCAGCAGAAGGAATACAGTAAACAAACTCTTTGGTTAGGTAATCAAAAACATAGGTCTCAGATTGGTCTCCACTTTGAGTTTTGGCAATAACTTTAAAGTAAATATGATCATCCAAATCATTCGCTGAAATTGGCTTTGATGATTTCCAGGCGTTATTTCCTATGTTTTCCATAGCTATACTGCTGTCTAATGAAAAATCATTGACATTCCAAAGTACCTTGACTTCAGTAAGAGGCTGATCTGATCTGATTATGGATGTGATGTACTGATCTACACTCTCTTTTGGAGATTCGTCTGTGGGTGTGTTTGAAATAGATGTATGGGTAATCGATGGGAAATTATTTCTTCCAACAAGGGTATATTCCCATAAGCCACGACCCCAAGTTGCAGCCCTGAGTGTATTACTACCGTAGTGAATTTCTAAGTCCTTAACCGTAACATTGGGTAATTTGTTGTTATACAATGTCCACTGAGTTGCCGATTTACTTTTATAATAAATTCCAATTTCACCTCCTACGTAGATGTATGATGAATCACTGTGATCAATTACTACAGTTCGAAGAGGCATATTGCCTAGGTTATAGGTAATATTTTGCCATGTAGCTCCTTGATCGTTAGAGATATAAACCTTTTTATTGTCATTCTGATAGCGATTATAAACAACGACAATCTTATTTTTATCTCTTGGGTCAAAGGCGATATCACGCACATAATAACCAGGAAGACCATTTTCAATATTTATCCAAGACTCTCCTCCGTTTTTGGTTATTCGGATTTGATTATTTCTAGCTACTGCAATTACGTTAGAGTCTGTTTCTGCGATGGCAGCTTCGGCAATGACCCCAATGTTAGGGTCAGACTTAAATTGCCATTGTCTTCCAAAATTGTTTCCAGAATAAACGGTATCACTGAAGTGATATACTTGCATACTATTTTGAGGATTTTGTAGAAATGGTGCTTCCCAAGCAGCTTTACCACTACCCCCATCGGGGTTACCACATCCTCGTCTGTTAAGACCTCCATTTTGGGTGTAGTTGCGAGTTCCGAATTGCCAGCTACCAATCATCCAATCGTTGTTTAGGGGGTGTACTAAAGCTTCCATTCCGTCTCCACCATTCCATTCAACCCATCCATCTTTATTCAAGATACTTGATCCATTGTCTTGTGATCCTGCCATGTTTAGGTCATAATTTCCTTGACCAAGTCCAACAGCATAGAATTCTCGGATAGCAGTGCCGTCATTCAAGCGTGTCCAAGTATTCCCATTATCATCACTTTTGGCAAAATAGCCATCTGTCCCGACATAAAATGTCCCATTAACGCATTGAGCAATTCTCAAATCTGCATGAATATAAGCCTCATTTTGATTGGCCCATTCTGTTTTTTGAGTGAAGGAAAGTCCACCATTTGTGGAAGCAAAAAGATCCACATAACCATAGATCATATTGTTCGTATTTACGTCAGATACGGCAAAGGCAAGACCACTACTATTTGGATTACTGAGTGCGGTAAACGAACCTCCTTCGTTGGTTGATTTATAGACGTTATTAGTAGAAGCTGCATAGATATGTGAGGGTTCTGAAGGGGAAACAGAGAGGTATACTCTTTTATTGCCGTTGTTGGGTAAACTACCTCCATTTGAAAATGAATTACCTCCATTTGTGGAAATCTTAATTCTACTTGCATCTGGTGAATTATACCTGTAGGCATAAATAGTCGAATTTTTTGTAGGGTGAAAATCAACATCAGTTGTTCTTCCATTGAATGGATTGTTCCACGTTTTTAGATTATCATTAGACACATATAAGCCTTTAGTAGAACATACAAATACTTGATTAGCTACGCTGGGATGGTAGGCTATTTTATAGATATGTTCATTATCACCCAAACCTCCCCATCCAAGATTGGTTGGTTTGAAGTCTGATATAGACCACGAGGTGCCTCCATCGGTACTTCTATAAATTCCATGAGTGTATCCTGCTCCTCCGTGTTCTACAGAAATTAAAATTTCATTCATATTATTAGGATTGACAGCCAAGGCTGGCACTCCAGAAGCAACTAAAAAGTCTGTGGTATTTTCCCAATTGGCACCTCCATCATTTGTTCTCCAAAATCCTCCACTTCTACTACCAATGAACATGTGTTTGTCATTATTCGGATTAACCCAAAAAGTTTCTACACGACCTATGCCTGGAGAATAATGACTGGTAACATTGTTGGCATCCCATGGTCCAAGTTCAACCCATCCATTGGGGAAGGAGGTTTTGTGTTTTAAATTAGCTTGACTTCTTACAAATTCGGAGTATGCCTCTTGCGACAGATAATGGTTCACATTAGAGCGATCACCTGACGGGAAATATTTACTTTCATTCTCTGATTTCCAACGCTCAAATTGTTTAAATCCTGAACCTTTACCTTTTCCGTGTTCTTCAAAGTAATTATTTGCTGCATCAACAACTTCATAGAAATTGAAGGAGTTATCGATCATCATGTCCTTGTAGTTAATCGATTGAGAAAAAACGATATTGTATGAACTGATGAGCCCTATTATTAATAAAGATTTGATTTTTGAGATTGTTACTTTGCTTTGCATGAGCAACAAATATATTACCTCAATCAAATATTGATTTAGGTATAAGTATTTCGGGAATATATTTTACTCTATCGTGACGAAGCGTTAATTTTCTTCAGCAAAGTATTCGTAGAAATAAGGAATGGTTTCAATACCCTTATAAAAGTTGAATAGCCCATATTTCTCGTTGGGAGAATGAATAGCATCACTATCCAAACCAAAGCCCAACAAGACTGTTTTTAAACCCAATACTTCTTCGAATAAGGCAACTATCGGAATACTCCCACCTCCTCGAGTTGGGACAGGTTTTTTACCAAAGGTTTTTTCCATCGCCCTGCTAGCTGCTTTGTATGCTGCACTATTAGTTGGGGTTACAGCTGCTT
The DNA here is from genome assembly GCA_024645005.1 of Bacteroidota bacterium. Lineage (GTDB taxonomy): Bacteria > Bacteroidota > Bacteroidia > NS11-12g > UBA9320 > UBA9320. The sequence goes on along the minus strand of JAHEGS010000118.1, from coordinate 11,341 downwards.
CACCGCCATGATGTGGTGTGACTTTAACTTTGACAGATTTAGGTGCGATTTTTTCAAAGTGGTCTTGAAATAGTTGCGTAATTTCTTGTGAGGTTTGACTGGGAACGAGTCTCATGCTAATTTTTGCATATGCTTTGCTAGGTAATACGGTTTTAGCACCCTCACCAATGTATCCTCCCCAAATACCATTGACGTCTAAAGTAGGTCTAATTCCTGTTCTTTCAATAGTTGAATATCCAGATTCTCCCATGACATCATCAACCTCAAGTTCACTTTTAAATTCATCAAGGCTGAAAGGAGTCTTACTCATGGCTTCACGATCTTCATTACTAACAATATCCACTTTGTCATAAAACCCAGGGATTGTGATACGGCGATTTTCGTCATGTAAGCTACTAATCATAGTACATAATACATTGATTGGATTGGCAACGGCACCACCATAGGTTCCACTGTGCAAATCAATCTTTGGTCCTGTTACTTCTACCTCAACATAGCTCAATCCCCGGAGACCAGTGTCGATACTTGGAATGTCATTAGCTATCATTCCTGTATCAGAAATGAGAACTACATCAGCAGCAAGTTTTTCTTTATTGTCTTTTACATAAATACCCAAATTAGTACTCCCAATTTCTTCTTCTCCTTCGATCATAAACTTGACATTACAATGAAGTGTATCGGTCTGCATCATGGTTTCAAAAGCTTTGAGGTGCATATAAAATTGTCCTTTATCGTCACAGGCACCACGAGCATAAATATTACCATCTTTTACGGTAGGTTCGAACGGTGGGGTATGCCATAATTCATTGGGCACAGAAGGTTGTACGTCATAGTGACCATATACCAAAATGTTAGGCTTAGTGGGGTCTGTGATTTTTTCACCGTACACAATTGGGTTTCCGGCTGTAGGCTCTATTGAGACATTGTCAGCTCCAGCTTCCTTTAGTTTGTGGGCAGTATATTCTGCACATTTTAGTACATCATCGGCATATGCAGAGTCAGCACTTATACTCGGTATTCTTAAAAGGTCAAAGAGTTCGTCTAAAAATTTATCTTGGTTGTTTTCTATGTATTGTTCGCGTGTCATATCGTGGGCGAATTTAGAGATTTACATTTGCAATCAAAATAACAACTATATCGTTTGATACTTAATGATTAATCCGTTTTACAGATATACTATTTTCTTTTTTCTTTTTATGATTTCTGGTTTAGTTCAAGCAGATGAACCAAATGCGTTGGCTATTCTTAAAAAGGTGGAGCAGAAACTGGTTTCTTCTACCATGTATGCAGAATTAGAAATCACTATTCAGCGTCCAAGATGGACTAAGAAAATGGCATTGCACACGTGGTCAAAAGGAAAAAATTTTGCAGCGGCATATATATCTAGCCCAGAGAAAGACAAAGGAACTATCTATATGAAAAATGGCAATAATGTGTACAACTACTTACCCAAAATCCGTAAAACCATAAAGCTACCTGCCACCATGCTCAATCAAAGTTGGATGGGTACGGATTTGAGTGCGGATGATTTAGTGAAATTAACAAAACTAGCCAAGGATTATCATGCAAAAGTAATAGGTAGTCAAATGGTTTCTGGGAGAGTATGTCATGTCATTGAATTGTTACCCAAACCCGAAGCTGATGTTTTATGGGGAAAACTAGTTTTGTACATAGATAAGATTGAATATATTCAATTAAAAACAGTGTTTTATGATGAAGATTTGTCTGCAGTTAATACACTTATTGGAAGTCAATTGAAAATGTTTGATGGGAGAAAATTAGCGTCTAAATTGGTAATGATTCCAACCCATAAATCTGGACACCAAACAACGGTAGTATACTCTAAAATTATTTTCAATAAGGGTATTTCAGATTCCTTCTTTTCAAAGGAAAATATAGCTGAAATCAAACCTTAGTTGATCATTTGCTATATTTGAACTACACATGAGAAGTTCATTTTTATTCGTAGGTTATTTTATGTTTTTGGCTGTCTCTGGTCAGAACGAAACTAGTCGCTTATCTGATATTCCTATATATAAACATTGGCAGATTAACTTTAGCGAAAAGAGCAATCAGTTGGAGTTAAGTAGACTCAAAAGCCAAGAAGCTGCTCCGATGCCTGTTATGAGGAGTGCGAAAGTCAAAGAAATTATAGATTCACAACGAAAACGAACTTCTATTAAGAATAAGTCATCCTATTTGAGCACACCAGAAGGTTTGATGCCTACTATAAATTCAAGCTTTAATGGCAAACCAATCGGTATGGCAGGAGTTCCAAATGATAATACCATGGCAATTAGTAACGATGGTTTTATAGTGAGTGCTATTAATACTACCGTTACTATTTTAAATGAGCAGGGAGAGAGGCTTGGCTTTAAAACGTTGTATGGAATGACTGCTGGTCAATTGGGTTTGCTCGATCGATATTACGACCCTAAAGTTATCTATGACCCATTATCCGATCGATTCATACTCGTATTTTTAGAAGGAAGCACAAGTTCTGATACCCGAATAGTAGTTGGGTTTACTGAAACGAATGATCCAACACAGACATGGAATTTTTATGCATTAAATGGAAGACCACTTGGTGGCAGTACGTGGAGTGACTATCCAATTATCGCTCACAACAAGACCGACTTATTTATAACAGTAAACCTACTTAGAGATAATGAGAGTTGGCAAGAGGGTTTTGTTGAAAGTTTCATATGGCAAGTGAATAAACAAGATGGATACGATGGTAATGAGCAATTAAGACAAAATCTTTTTTCAGGGATAAACTATAATAATAAACCTGTATGGAGTATTTGTCCTGTTCAACCGGGTTTTAACTTTGATCAGGATAACATGTATTTCCTATCTGTTAGACCGGATGCAGAATCAAATGATACGTTGTTTTTACATGAAGTGACCAATACGACAATTTCTGGCGAGGCTCAACATCAATTAAGAGTGCTAACCACAGATATTCCCTATGGTGTGCCACCTACTGCCTATCAGCCTGTCGTTGGATTTAGATTACAAACTAATGATACACGAGTATTAAGTGCTGTATACCATGATAATACAATTCATTATGTCCAGTCTAGTATTTTGACTGATGATATCCGATCTGGGGTTTATCATGGGGTTATTTCTTCCATGAATGGAATACCTGAGGTAAAGGGTAAAATCATTTCATCTAATGAATTGGACTTTGCGTACCCTTCAATTGCATTTGCTGGTGAGACGGAATTAGATAATCAATCCATGCTGATTACTTTTTCGCATGTTGGAGAAAATGATTATGCAGGAACGAGTGCTGTTTATCATAACAAGATTGAGGGCCTAGAATCAATATATTCAGATGTGGTTAGGATAAAATCAGGGGATAGCTTGATTAATACGTTTGTAGCAGATACAATTGAACGTTGGGGTGACTACACAGACATTCAAAGAAAATATAATGAACCTGGAGTTGTATGGCTTTGTGGAAGTTATGGAGACAGCCTTGGAAGAAATAATGTTTGGATTTCTAAATTGAAAGTAAAGAATGATTTAGTCATCGAGGATAAATTTCTAGTTTATCCAAATCCTGTAGAATCATCGGTTGAGATTTCAATAAATTTTAGCATGGATGACCATGTTACGATTCAATTAGTTAATAACTTGGGTAGTGTTGTAAAAGAGATTAAAAATGAGCCTGTAAAGAAAGGAAATGCTCGATTTTTATTCAATACGGAAGAGTTGTCATCAGGGGTTTATGTTTTAGCAGTTTACGACCAATCAGGACAAAAAATTAATTCACAAAAAATCATAGTGAATTAATCTGTTAATATTGTACATATAAATATGGACAGAATTCTAGTTGTAGGAAGTGGAAGTTGGGGGACAGCTCTAGTAAAAATTTTACTGGAAAATAACGATTTGTCTGTAGATTGGTGGGTTAGGAGTGATAAAATGGCTCAAAAAATAAATTCGAAAGGTAAAAATCCGAAGTACCTTCGATCAGTTCGTTTGGATACCAATCGATTGAAAGCGAGTACAAATATCAAACAACTCATTTTAGACAATGATTACATCCTATTAGTTACTCCATCAGCATTTATCGCTGATTTATTGAAAGAGATTACTCCCAATCAACTAAAAGGTAAAAAGATAACATCTGCCATTAAGGGTGTGGAACCAAACTCCTTAAAAATCGTTGGAGAATATTTGTTTGAACATAAGGGTGTTAGGGAGTCTGATTTTGGGGTCATTACAGGTCCGTGTCATGCTGAGGAAGTAGCTCAGGAAAAATTAAGTTATTTAACCTTTGCAAGTACGAATGAAAAGTTTGTTGATGAAATATGCTCATTGTTAAGGTGTGAATACATATCAGTATTGCCAAGTGCAGATATCTATGGAACTGAGATTGCTGCGGTATTAAAAAATGTATATTCTATTGCTTGTGGTATATGTCATAGTTTGGGATATGG
>JAHEGS010000118.1:0-6787 GCA_024645005.1 Bacteroidota bacterium | reverse complement strand
TAGTGGTTTTAGTCCTTACCATCTTGTTTAATATTTTTGATATTGGTAGCGGATATGAATATATGCCATTAGTCGTTTTTTTTGTTATGTTTTTGTATGTATCATTTCACCTTTTAGTAAAGGGTTATTTGATTTCGAATCATGTTCGATTTTTAAAACCGATAAATTATATCGCAGTTACCATGTTGGGACTATCGGGATTATTTAAAATAGCTCATTTTTCTGGAGCAGAAACGATGTTAATCGTGGGTGTTTCACTCTCCAGTATAGCATTATTGCTTAAAGGGATTTTGAAGGGTATTGATCAATAATTTGGAGCTAGGCACATCGCCTTACGAGTCCATCAACATCCATCCATCCTCCTCCATTGTAACATTCTATACCTCTTCCGTTTAGATAACACCTAGCCTGTTCACTTCTTCCACCTATCAAACAACACAAAACAATAGGAGCATTAAATGATTTAATTTCTTCAACCCTTTCAAAAAGCTCTTTCAAAGGGATATTAATAGATGATGTTACATGACCCCTTTCAAATTCTTCTGGGGTTCTCACATCAATAATAACCGAAGTAGATTGTTCGATAATTTCTTGTACATTCATTTTGACTAGAATCTAATTACCTTACAAAGTGAACGATACTGGAACCTATGAATTATGATTTTGATCATAAAATCTTATGATATTTAACAGGTGGAGAAATACATTAGCGACATATGAATTTGGTAGTTAGTATTTTACGTAGAAATTTGTTCTATGCAAATTGTCGGTAACATACGAATGATGGACAAGGAATTAGTGGATTGTCAGCCGCAATACAAGTTACCCCTATTTGACATATTACAACCCATTGATCAAATTGATGTAAATAGTTTAATTGGACGAACTATTCGCATTGAATATGAGGGTTATTTGAATTCCATTTTGTCTGGCGAGAAGATGAATAAAGCTTTTGGAGAGGGACTTACCTATAAAGAATTCATGGAAAGCCCGATAGCAAGTCCAAGTATAATGAAACCAGAGTTGAGTGAAATTCATAATGGAATTGCTTTGAGGGATTATGAATGGGAGGTAAAGCATCATTTAAAACCTCATTACGTATATATAGCTCTGACCAGTAATTTTAAGGTAGGTGTTACGCGTACTAGCAACACACCCTATAGGTGGATAGATCAAGGTGCAACTGAGGCCATTATTTTGGCTGAAGTTCCATACCGGCAATTAGCAGGATTGATTGAGGTTAGTCTCAAAGATCACATTAGCGATAAGACTGCATGGCAAAGAATGTTAAAAGGGGTAGCAGAAATGGATAGAAGCATCATTCAAACAAGAGACGAAATGGCTAAACTAGTTCCAAAAGAGTTTCAATCTTTTTTGTCAAATTCAACAGAAGTCCAGCATATAAAATATCCAGTCACTCAGTATCCAGAAAAGGTTAAAAGCCTAAAATTAGAACGTGATAAAGTAATTGAACAAAAATTAGTTGGCATAAAAGGGCAATACTTGATTTTTGAGGATGGGGTTTTAAACGTTAGAAGTCACTCAGGTTCACGGATAAGATTTAGCTTCTAGTTTAATTTTAAACCATCGTATTGTATGAGTTGTTTTAATCATAAAATCAAACACTTATCTTCGTAGCATTGGGACATCAAGAAACATCCGATAGAAAGAAAGATCATATTGAGTTGGCTTTTAAATCAGCTTTAACCAACCAAGATTCACGGTTTTATTATGAGCCATTATTTGATGGACATCCAGCGGGGAATTTGCCAGAAATATCTTTTGTTGGTAAAAAGATGCTTGCTCCGATTTGGATTAGCAGTATGACTGGAGGCACCAAGGAGGCATCGATTATCAATAAGAATTTAGCTAGGGCATGTGGCCAGTTTGGATTAGGTATGGGACTAGGGTCTTGTAGAATTATCCTTGAAGATGATGAATACTTACCCGATTTTCAATTGAGAAAATATGCAAATGACGCTCCTCTATATGCAAATCTCGGAATAGCTCAACTTGAAGAACTATTTGATGCTAACAAAAGTCATTTAATAAAAGACCTAATCACTAAAACAGAAACCGATGGTTTGATTATTCATGTAAATCCATTACAAGAGTGGCTCCAACCTGAAGGGGATACTTTTAAAAGATCACCGCTTTCAACAATCAATCAAGCAATTGATTTAGGCATTAAGATTATTGTTAAAGAAGTTGGACAAGGATTTGGTCCCGAAAGCTTAAAGGCGTTGATGAAACTTCCAATTTCAGCAATTGATTTTGGAGCACATGGAGGTACTAATTTCAGTATGTTAGAAATGCATAGAGCTCAAGAAATCAGGCAAGAAGCATTCTCAAATGTGGCACATTGGGGACATTCAGCAGAAGAAATGGTTGGTTTTCACAATTGCCTTTTGGAGGAACTTGAGGGACAGCACTATGACGCAGATATTATTATCAGTGGTGGTGTACGAGATTTTATGGAAGGATATTACCTCACTGAAAAATCACATGCAAATTCTATTTATGGACAAGCATCTGCATTTTTGAAATATGCAAGAGGTGATTATGAAACTTTGGAGGAATATGCTCACCTACAAATAGAGGGGTTGAAATTAGCTAAGACCTATTTAAGATTAAAATCGTAAAAGTGAAAGTATCTGGATTTTCTAAATTAAGCAAAACGGCCAAGATTGAATGGTTAATTGACAATCATTTTGAAGGTGACGAGAAAGCACGTGAAACGCTCATAAATTATTGGCATAGTGATGAAAAATTACAACAAATTCATGATGAGTTTATTGAGAATACACTTACCAATTTTTATGTGCCGTTTGGGATAGCTCCTAATTTTTTGATTAATGGAAAAAATTACACTGTGCCAATGGTTATTGAGGAGAGCTCTGTGGTTGCAGCAGCTGCAAAATCAGCCAATTTTTGGTTCGATAAAGGAGGGTTTAAAGCAACGGTAAAAAATACCATAAAAATTGGGCATGTTCATTTCACTTGGGATGGAGATCGTTTTGATTTACTGCAAAAATTCATCTCATCGATTAATCAAAAGTTTTACGCTGAAACCCATTCCATTACCGCTAATATGCAGAAGAGAGGTGGAGGAATAGTATCTATAGACTTACTAGACAAAACCCACGATATCTCGAACTATTATCAGTTGGAAGTGAAATTTGAGACCTGTGATAGCATGGGGGCAAACTTCATAAATTCTTGCCTTGAAAAACTTGCGGAAGTGCTTAAGTCAGAAATAGATTCATCTTCTTTAGCACCCAATCAGATTGAAGTTGTGATGTGCATTTTAAGTAATTACACTCCTGAATGCCTAGTTAGAGTCGATGTAAACTGTCCTATTGAAGAAATGGTGGAGGGTACAGATATTACTGCTCAAAAATTTGCCGAGCGATTTACATTGGCAGTTCAAATAGCTGAAACACAACCTTATCGTGCGGTTACCCACAATAAAGGAATTATGAACGGGATTGATTCGGTAATATTAGCTACAGGAAATGATTTTAGAGCTGTCGAGGCATCTGCTCATGCATATGCATCACGAAATGGAAAGTATAGCAGTTTGACACATGCCCAAATTGAGGATGGGATGTTTAATTTTAATATTGAAGTACCATTAGCACTTGGAACGGTAGGTGGTATAACAGGGTTGCATCCGATGGTTAAGTTCTCCCACCAACTTATGGGTAATCCAAGTGCAGAGGAGTTAATGATGATTACAGCAACTGTTGGCTTGGCACAGAATTTTTCGGCACTTCGAAGTTTGACAACCACAGGCATTCAACAGGGCCATATGAAGATGCACCTCTTAAATATCTTGAACCAGCTTGAGGCAACTGAAGAAGAGAAAAAGGTGATTGTTGGCTATTTTACAAAAAACACACCCCATCATGCTGAAGTTGTTGATGTTTTTCGAAGAGTTAGAGGAGGAGAAGTTCCTAAACAATAATTTAAAATCACTTGACCACATCGACTAACTATTTCTCACACGGTAAATTACTTATAACAGGCGAGTATGTTGTTCTTGATCAGGCTCTATCTTTAGCGATTCCAACAAAAAAAGGGCAACATATGTATGTTGAACAATTGGAGGAAGAATCACGAACACTCTCATGGAAAAGTTTTGCTGTAGATGGTAAATGTTGGTTTGAACAGAAGTTCAAAATTCAAAAAGATCCTAAATCAGGAATTAACTTTGTTTTGTCAGATTCAACAAATCAAAATCAAAACAATGTTGCAGCGATGTTAATTCAGATTTTGAATAAGGCAATAGTGTTAAATCAAGAATTTTTATCTAATAGCAGTTTTCAAGTGGAGACCAAGTTGGATTTTGACAGATCTTGGGGATTGGGAAGTAGTAGTACATTAATTTGTAATATAGCAAAATGGGCACAAGTGGATGCTTTTGAATTATCTAAAGTAAGTTTTGGTGGCAGTGGATACGACATTGCAGTGGGTATGATGGGTGGAGATGTACTTTATAGAAGTCCAATGATGTGGGAAGGTTATGTCTTTAATCCACCATTTAAAGAGCAATTGTTTTTTGTTCATCTTAACAAAAAACAAGATAGTCGAGAAGGGATAAGTACTTATAGAGAAAAAGAAGTTTCAAAAAAGACCGTGGATGCCATTTCAACGATAACTGAACAAATGATTTCATGTACCGATTTTAATGAGTTTCAAAAACTTTTAGAGGAGCATGAATGTATAATCGCTGAAACCATTGAAAAAGAACCTGTCAAACAACATCTTTTTAACGATTATCCATATGCACTTAAGTCACTAGGAGCTTGGGGTGGGGATTTTATTTTTGCTTGCGGAGATAGTCAGACACCAGAATATTTTAAAAATAAAGGTTATCCAACGGTAATAAATTACTTAGATCTTATCCACTAAGCTAATTTTATCAAATTTTGAAAAGACTAATCTGCGTTTAACTTTGCTAATCTATTTGAATGGAATACAAAATAGCTTGGGCAAGTCCCAGTAACATCGCATTAATCAAGTATTGGGGGAAAAAGAAAGATGGAGTTCAATTGCCCGCTAATTCATCGATCAGTTTTACTTTAGATTATTGTAAAACGACGACTCATTTGAGATTTGTAGAGGGAGAAGAGTTTGCTGTTAAAGTATCACTAGATCAAATAGACACTCCTAGTTTTATTCCAAAAATTGAGCAATTTCTTAATCGAATAAAATTTGTTTTTCCATTTGTAATGAATGGTAATTATGAGATAAATACGACAAACAGCTTTCCTCATAGTAGTGGTATTGCAAGTAGTGCCAGCGGTATGAGTGCTTTGGCATTGTGTATATGTGAAATTGCATCTAAAAAAGGACTTTTAGATACAAAAAATTTCTTTCAGACCGCATCTGTATTATCAAGATTAGGTTCTGGAAGTGCATCTCGATCTGTATTTGGTCCATTAAGTGTTTGGGGAGAGCACTCTGAATTTGATGGTAGTTCAGATGATTATGCAATTCCATACAATGAGGTATCTACCGTATTCAAAAACTATTGTGATACGATTCTATTAGTCCACAAAGGACAAAAAACAGTGAGTAGTACAGTTGGACACAATTTGGTTGAGGATCACCCATTTGCTGAGGCTAGATTTCGACAAGCAACTCGAAATATGTCAGAAATCAAAAGTGCATTAAAATTGGGAGATATTGATCAATTTATACGAATTGTAGAGAGTGAAGCTCTTACATTACATAGTTTAATGATGAGTAGTAATCCCTATTTTATTCTGATGAAACCCAATACCTTAAAAATTATTGAAGCTATTTGGGAGAAAAGACAAAAAGATGGGGTGGAATGGTGTTTTACACTTGATGCTGGTGCGAATGTGCATTTTTTATACCCATCGCAAGATAAAGAAATGGCCATTCAATTCATTGAAGAAGAGCTCAAGCAATATTGTGAGAATGGAGCTTTTATACATGATGCTGTTGGGAGTGGTCCAGAAAAAATGACATATTAAAACTGATTTGAGTCTTGATAAAAACAAGTTTTAATACATTTGTGTTAGTTATTTAAGAGATGTTTAAAGAATCCCTTTTTTACAGCAAAATTTTACTCTTTGGGGAGTATGGTATTATTCAAGATGCCATGGGGTTGTCCATACCCTATAATTTTTATAAAGGGAAATTTCACCTGCCTGATGATAAATATTCTGAATCAAATGAGCATTTAAGGACTTATTTCACCTATTTGTCCTATCTTGATGTCTCAGGTAAAGCCATTGCTAAACTAGATTTAAATCGATTTAAAAGTGATATTAGAAATGGTTTAGCATTTGATTCTTCTATACCTCAAGGTTTTGGAGTGGGTAGTAGTGGGGCATTAGTAGCAGCTATTTATAATGAGTATGCTTTTGAGAAAATAGATGCTGAGAACATCAGCAAAACAGAACTTTCCAATTTGAAGCAAATTTTTGGACAGATGGAATCGCATTTCCATGGTAAGAGTTCGGGTCTAGATCCATTAATATGTTACCTCAACCTTCCAGTCATTATCAAATCAAAGGAAGATTTAGATACGGTAGGACTTCCTACACAAAAAGATGATAGTCAGGGTGCTATATTCTTATTAAATACCAATGAACCAGGTGAAACTCAACCTATGGTTCAAATTTTTATGGAAAAAATGAAAGAGCATGGTTTCCGTAAAATGTTTAAAACTGAATTGAAGAAGTACAATGATGAGTGTATATCTACTTTTCTCAAAGGTGATTTTGTTCCGCTTTTTAAAAACTTAAAAAAA
>JAHEGS010000139.1 GCA_024645005.1 Bacteroidota bacterium | reverse complement strand
CTCTTTTAAAGTTTTTAAGAATATTATCTAAATCTTCTAATAGTTCAGCATGATCACCTTGTTCATTGCCCTGCAAAGCATGTGTATCAAAGCCATCGATTTCTAACAAACCAACTCTGGGACCATTTGGTTTATGCATTTCTTTTGCTGCAAATGAAACTAATTCTATTGTATCTCCACGACCTGGTAACAGCATTTCGCGAGATGATACATCGCTTAGAATTCCATTTAGTTGACTATCAGATTGCCACATTCTTTCCACATCTTCGTAATGCGTTTTTGAAGCTTTAGCAAAATTAGTTGGAAAGTAATTACTATTTACCTCATTACCTCTCAAAATAATTGGTATGGGCAATGATACCGCTAATGAAGAGAACCCAGCTGCGTTCATAGCGCGACCTACCCAGCCTGAAGTGACTGCATATGCCTGTTCTGATCCTGTTTCCATTATATTTTGTCCATCAAAATGTGATCGCCCAGTGTATGGGAATGATGTAGCATGAACAAAAGCAGCATTACCCGATTGATATTCACTTTCTAAAAATTTTAAATTTGGATGAATCCCAAAAAATCCATCCAAATCATTAGCGCCTTGAACTAAAACATCTTTTCTAATCTTAGATAAATTTTTATCACCAAGGGGTGGAATAGTGGCCAAGCCATCTAATCCACCTCTTAGCAGAACAACTAATAATCTTTTATCTGATAGTTTTACATCTGGAAAAGCCATATTTGGACTTGCCATCATATACAAAGTACCCAAAGACCCTTTTAAAAAATTTCTACGTTTCATTTTATGTCCTCATAAATTTAGGGTGACAAAATATTTTCAAGCATGCGCGTGTAAAGGAGGGTGCTGCTTTCACTTCAGCAGCTTCTGGACTCTCTTTTCCAAAAAAATTAACTGCATATTCATCAGGGTCAAATTTCAACTTGTATTCAAGTTTAGGTGAAAGTTGGACAATATAACGAACCCTTCGATCCATCATCTCTGGAGTCAACCAATCAACCGCAAGATCAGACCAACCATTTGGTTGGGGTGTGCGAGAATTTAAATGACCCATTTCATATAAAATATTATTTGTTTGCTCATTCCCCCAATCGTCACCTTGCCCCAGAAACTTTAATGGCAAACCACCGCCCACTGCCTTATGAACGTTAAAAAACCAAAGTTCTGGCTGTAAAAATTTTGTAGAGCTATCGCCATATTTGATTACTGCATCTACCACAGCTTGATGAATTTTTACTAGGTCACCAGAAGATTGATTGTATACATTTTCGATAAGCTGGACTGCTTCTTCTGGAGGTGTGTCACTTATAAAATGAAGGCTCAATTTATTTGCAACATGTCGCGCAGTCATAGGGTGCTTTGCAAGATCATTACACAAAGCTTTTAATTTATCTTTAGGTTTGCCTCTGTATTTTTTACCTAAAACCTTATGCGCTCCTGGCTCATGTTTATAATCGTCAAAATACCCTTCTTTTACTTCGTCGTTCCAAACTTGCCCCCATCCAGTCAAAACATAGGCCGTTCCGTTAACATCATCTTGTGTATAGCCAGCAGCTGGAGTCAGTGTAAATAATTCCAACAATTCTCGTGCCAAGTTTTCATTGATAGCAGCAATTTTCTTTTCTCTATTTTTCTTTATATCCCTTGCTCGCCTTGAATTTGGACCAGTACTTTCCTGATTTGATAAATATAGCTGCATAGCCGGATGCGAAGTTGCATCATAAAGCAAATCACTAAAATTTGATGTCATATTTTTTCTTAAAGTAAGATAATAATTCCCAAATAATTCTGCTTCTACGGCATCTACACTTATTGGAAAGAAATTTATCCAAAAATGCCAAAATCTATTAAATGTAGGTGTATCACCATAAACAACATCTATTGAGCGTGTTTGAGTATCTCGCCACCAAGCAAATGAATTATACTTTTTCCACCAAAGTCTTTGAAGTTCATTGTTCGTAATTTCTCCTGCAGCTAAAAGCGCTCTAAGCCGCTTCCTCTCACTGTCCATTTCTAATAGGTGATTAACTGCTAATTTAGTGCTAGAAGGATATCTTAAGTCTAGTAAAGATAGATCCCATGTTGAAAGATTATGCATTTCACTTGGATAATTATATCCTAAGAATCCACCATAATATTTTTCAAGAAGTTTTATTTGTTTTTTTGTTAGGTAGCCCGTTTCATCTTTATCAATACTTTTTTGCCAATTATTTATTGCTGATCGAGTACCTTTTCCAAAGTCACCATCTATTGCAGATTTATAAAATCCAGCAGATTTGAGATAAGTTTGAAGTAATTTTTTTTTCTTTTTCGAGAATAATTTCTCTTCCTTGACCGCTTCTTCTTTAGTCTGCCTATCAAATAATTTTTTCTTTTTTCTTTCTACTGCGATTAAACGCCAAGGATCAAATTTTGGAACAGTTTCTAGTTCTGTTTTTGCGTTAAAAACAAATTCAGACAATGGTATTTCTTGGTATTCCAATGAAAATCCATAACCAAGTTTTCTTGAAGCAGACTTGCTATCCATATTGTACAATACTTTCAAAAAATATACTAAATTAGTATCATTTTAACACAGATATGAAAATTTTGCAAATATGCTTTAAGTTAATGCGCATCCGCCCAATTACTACCAAACCCAGCATCAACTACTAATGGTACATCAAGTTTAACAACTGGCTCACTTGCTTTTTCCATAATTTCTCTAACAACTTCAGTGGTTTCACTTAGAGCATCTTTGCTTACTTCAAATATTAATTCATCATGCACCTGAAGTAACATTTTAACTGGCAAATGTGCTATTGCATCAGGCATTTGCACCATAGCACGCCTGATAATATCTGCTGCAGTCCCTTGAATTGGTGCATTAATCGCTGCTCGCTTTGCAAAGCCTGCTT